>PATC01000049.1 GCA_002712285.1 Methanobacteriota archaeon | reverse complement strand
TGTGCCCTGTATCCAACCGGTAATGCCTAATTCGTTCTCACTAATTTCGCGCCACCGGAAGTGCTTGACAACATTCTCAGCACCGAGAACTGCTTCACATATTTGAGGGGCGTTTGGGCCTTGTAGGGCGAGTATACTGGTCTGTTCTGAGAGGTCATCAATCTGGATGCTGCCGTCTGAGGGGAGGTGGCGACTAAGCCATTCATACATGACTGGAATCATGGAAGCATTGGGTACGCCAAGCACTTCAGTTTCATTGACAATGGCGAAAATCATGTCATCGATTACATTGCCATCATCGTCGAGGAAATGTGTATAGGCGCAGCGACCTGCTCCAAATTTTGACGCTTTTTGAGTTCCAACACGATCTAACCAATTGAGTACACCTGGTCCATGGAATCTGAATGAGCCCATGTGGGAGACATCGAAGAGTCCTGCTGCATTCCTAGTTGCATGGTGCTCTTCTAACATGGAGGAATACCATATCGGCAACTCCCATCCGTGGAAATCAACGATATTCCCTCCATGTCTCTGGTGAGCGGAGAAAAGTGCAGTCTTCTTTGCCGTGTTCATTGCAAATCCTCTGTCAGTCAGGGCTTTGATAATTGGCCATCATATAAATCCTATATTCAGTATATAGTATGCTATTTTTCGTGAGCAGTAGTTATCTAATAAGGTATATATCACGTGTTCTAATCATTCATTGATAGATGAAATATGTCAAGCCGAAGAAATCGGAGATACGGCGCTTACAACTCACTGGAGGTTCGACCTTCATTGTCTCTTTACCCAAGCTTTGGGTCGTTGAGCATGGATTAGTTGCCAAGGATCATGTGAGAGTTGAATGGCGTCCCTCGGGAAATCTCCGTATTATTCCTGAAACATCATCAATCACTCGTAGGAGAGAAGTAGAGATTGATTTGGATTCTCTCCCTCCAAATCTGGCAATTGATCATCTAATTGCTGCTTATCTTTCTGGAGCAGTGATGATTAGGGTCCGAAGGAAAAGTGGATTTAGTTCACTTGATCGTAAACTTCTCCGTCGGTTTATTGCGATTGGTCGTGGTATCGAAATAGTGAATGAAACAGAGAGGTTGATTGAAATTGAATCCCTTGTGGATCTGGGGACACTGTCGATATACTCCTCTTTGAACAGAATGTATCTTCTTGTTAGAACCGTACTAAAAGATGTCATGTTTTTCTTTGAAACTGGTGACGATTCCAATCTCGATGATATCGAGGAAAGAGAAAATGAAGTTGATGCGCTTCGATTACTAATCGAGCGACATATAGGCGGCGTCCTCGAGAGTGCGAGTTTAGAGGATTCTGCAGGCTTGAATCGTTGGGAAGCTGCAGAACTTGGGAATCTGGTCAGGACAATAGAACGTATGGGCGATCACGTCAATCAATTAGGCCGTCTTGCAAGTAATATTGGCCGTGCAAAAAAAATCGATTGTCAGGCTTTACCATTTACAGTCGTACCTTCGTGGTTATCATCGTTCAAGGCGCTTAACTCTAACATTAAACGGCCCAATCTCGCAGAAATTCATGGGGCTAAAGATGAACTTCGAAAGAATATGGCGATACTTTCGCAATATGAGGAGTCACTCTGGGAGAGTTCTGAAACGTCAGATGCACTTTTCTTACATCGTAGTTCAGAATCTATTCGTAGACTATGTGCATATTCGATTGACATGGCCGAGATTATATTGAATATAATTATACACAAGAACGCGAATATGGTAGTTGTCGAATAATTGCGATGTGGACGAAAAGTCCCATGTTGTATCCCTGTCTGACAGCACCATGGTGGTGCGAACAGTGGTCTCTCCGGCTCGCGTCAATATTCTCGGCGAGCATACAGATCGATGGGGCGGCCTTGCTCTCCCGTTTGCGACCTCTCCTCTTCTTCGTTTGATTATAACTCCAAACGGTGGTGAGTTAAGCGGTGATCCAACTGTATGTGCACTATGGGAGGCTGCAGGTGGTGGACCTGCGGATATTCGGATAGAGAGTGGGATACCTATTGGCGCAGGGATGTCATCATCAGCTGCTCTTTGTACTGCTGTAACCTTGTCGGTGAACTCTGATATGAGTGGCATGGAACTAGCAAAGGAGGCTCAGAAACTCGAGCATCGTGTACTTGGGACTAAGTGCGGGCTTCTGGATCAGATTGCGATTACACATGGTCAGATCGGATCAATGATGCTCGTCGATTTCCATAGCCTAGAAGTCGACCTAATCCCTTTTCCTAAAAGCTGGAGATTGAGACTCATTGATACAGGGGTCCGACGAAACCTAGCAGAAACAATGTATTCCAAAATCCAACCAGATTCTGAAGCGATGCGCTTCCATGTTGAACAGGAGAATTCTCGTGTTCGTTTAGCAATCGGTGCCGATGCTGTGTTGTTGGGGCGTCTTCTAAACGAAAGTCATGCTTCACTCAGAGACTATGTTCGGGTCAGCACCCCTGATATTGAGAGAGAAGTATCCTTAGTCCGCTCGATCCCAGGTGTTCTTGGCGTACGATTGATGGGCGGTGGTTTTGGTGGCATGCTACTTGCAGTTGTAGATAGTGACGATGTTCTTCCTGAGGCCCTATGTCCTACCCCATCAGGCCCTGTCTGTGCGGAACAGTAAGCGCAACCGTTCCAAGCGTTCAGGTGTGCCCATGTCGTGGAATGGTGTATCATCAAGATGTGCTGCAATCAATCCTGACAATTGAGGATAGATCTCTTCCTCCCAACTCCATCGCCCATCTCGTCCGTGTTCAATTACAATGCTACGATTCACTACGCTAGTACCTGCTTCGTATCCATTGAGTCCAGTTCGATTATCCCCTGATTTGTCATAACGAGTTACTCGCCCATTGTGATGTTCTAGATTGAATTCATCATGCTCCTCCGTTACTGTCATCGTCAATAGGCATTTTTCAGTAGAGTGAGTTGTGAGAAGTGCCTCGAGATTAATGGCATGGAGATCGTCGCCCCACATCATGAGAAATTCCTGTTCAAGTAGGTGGCGCGCATTCCAAATGGCTCCACCAGTTCCGAGGGGTTCCGATTCTTTGTAGAAGGTAATGTCTACTGCACTATGCTTGTAATCATCGAATGCTTCTCCAAGGTGCCCGATTAGGATGAGTGCACGGTCTACACCTTGTTCTGCAGCATGGTCAAGAATTCGGGTCAGTATGGGTTTTCCCTCAATGTCAATTAGGGCCTTGGGAACAGTTGCTGCTAGGTTGCCTAAGCGTGTAGCCATGCCTCCCGCAAGGATGACTAACTGAGGCAGATTTGCCATGCTATCCCCTCAGAAGAAACTAGCCACGACATCAGTGTTCGTGAGGTAGAACAACAGTCCGGCACCAGCCATCATCATCATCCATGCACCAATGAGCTTAATCATCCCAGTCGCACGACGTAGGAAACCAATTGCTTGCTGTCGCCCAAAGCCTACGAGTGAAACGACTGCGACCATTAGAATCAGCAGGCCTACCATGAGCGATCCTAGGCCAAACGGCACAGCGCTGGCAGAATCCATTGTTGCTAGATATCCGATGAATGGTAATACGGCTGCAGCGGTGCAATCGATACTAGCGGCTGCATATCCAATTCCGTAGAGGTACATGTTGCGACGTGGCGTGAATGTATCATCCATCTCAGTGGTGGAGAATTTGTCTACAATTTTTTGAACCCATGACATCAGGTGACTAGTCCCACCGGTGAGCATGAAGAATCCGAGGATGAGTAAGAGGGCGGCGATGAAAATCGCGATATCATGGATAATTCCTGAAGTCGCAAAACTCCTCCCCATAATCCAAGCGATTATGCCGATGAAAGCGAAGAATGTCCACATTCCGAGGCCAGAAAGAATGCCAATTACCACTGGTCCAGGCATCTTCCCCTTCAGTTTCCCATTCTCAATCAACTCGTCCTCTCGCGCCCCCAATGTGATGTAATATGAGATGAATCCGGGCAGAACAGGGAAAGCGCACGGTGAGAAGTAGACCAAAATCGAGAGTGCCGCACCGAGGAATATGATGCCTGCCATAGAGGTATCAACCTCTTGCACCCCGAATGCTCGGAGTTCCGCCATCTCTTCCACAGTACCGGTCATTGCGACTTCTATCGCATGATCGAAGTCGCCCCATCCTTGGGCAGGAGTCGAGGAAGCTTCCGTGGCGATAATATAGCCCTCGGTATCGATGACCATGACAATCGGAATGACTCCTGTAGCCCCTGGGGTGAACAGCCGCTTGGGGTCATCGAAGCCCTCGGACCCGTTCATACGGAGTGAGGTCTCGGTACCCAACCCGGTTGGATACTGAGGTACCTTGTAGGTATCCAATTCTCCCTGTCCCGAGGTATTGAGATACTCAAGGGTCTCTGTATAGTAGGATCCGTAGCCGATGATTAGGAGTTCTCGTTCCTCATTCAATCCCTGCCATTCCATCATTTTGTCTTCAAGTCGCGCTTGGACTCCGTGGCAGTTGGAGCAGTCGTGTGCCATCATATCGAGTACCACGACTTTTCCTCGATGTTCACTGAGTTGAAACCATCCGGTATCGTTGGTGACTGGTTGTTCGATTGCGGACCGATTCAGCGTCTGGAACTCCAACTCGTCGATTGGAATTGCGAAATTTTCGCGAAGGAAGTCCTGGATATACTCCTGCTCCGCAGCCGTCAATTCACCGTCGGCCGTGGCCACGCTCATGAGGGCTGTTTTTGTCTGATTCATCGTGAAGGTCAGGTCCTCATTATCCAGTGTCCAATTCGCTCTAATCTCATCGACGACTGCATGACTTTCGACTGTTCCGTTGGCTTCTTCGAACGTGAGGATGCCACTGAGGGCCGGAGAGAGAGTATCTTCATCGATAGTCACATCCGCTGATGCCGAGAACATACTCGATGACAAACCGAAGACTGAAAGTCCGGCATAGGCGATTAAACTGAATAGAACTAGTCCGATAGCGAGAGCCTTGTAGGTCTCAGCACGGACAAAGGTTCTGAGGTCCATGCCAGTCTTGGTCATGATTTGGTCGAGAATTGGCACGCGATTTGGGGTGTCCCTCTTCGGTCTCGAGACATCCTCCATGCCTTCCCTCTTGCAGCGTTCATCTATGAATGCCACCACAGGACGAGTATCGCACCCCCGTCATCTTCAAGCGGAATCGTTCGGTCGATTGCCTACCGGACTCGTGGTCTAGGGGTTATGACGTCGCCTTCACATGGCGAAGATCGCCAGTTCAAATCTGGCCGAGTCCATCTACTATGTATTTCGTTAATGATACATTTCTTTCATTTTTCATATATTGTCCCCTGTGTCTTCTTTTTATGTCCTTTTCTCGCCTAAATATTACTATATAGATTACATTGGTCTTCTATGAAATCTATACTGGAATACGATCATTCAATGGAACCTTTGACGATGATGTTAGTTGCGCTTGCGCTGATTGTCTGCGCCTACATGGCGTGGAATATCGGAGCAAATGATGTTGCAAATGCTATGGGGACGTCGGTTGGGTCTCGTGCACTAACTCTCAAGCAGGCAGTAATTATTGCTGCAATATTCGAATTCAGTGGGGCATTTTTTGCTGGTGATGCTGTTACGGATACTGTAAGAAAAGGTATTCTTACAGTAGATTTCCTAGACCCAATGGTTGATGAGGTATTTTCTTTCGATATTGCATTAGGATTTATTGCTGCAATGATGGCTGCGGCTACGTGGCTTACGATTGCAACTAGATTCGGCCTTCCAGTATCTACTACCCATTCCATAATTGGAGGAATTATCGGGATAGGTTTGGTCCTAGAAGTCAAGCACAATACTAACCTAATCAACTGGGACAAAGTACAGACCGTAGTTATGTCTTGGGTCGCGAGTCCTTTGTTGGGGGCTACCATTGCATTTTTCTCCTACTGGATTATCAAGAAGTCCATTCTTGAGTCAGAAAAACCTGAAGACCGTTCACTGTGGCTCGCTCCAATCCTTGCCTTCCCTACTTTCTTTGTACTGGGACTTGCTCTTCAATTCAAAGCATTGAAAGGATTATTCAGTAGACTTGACGATTTAGGCTATATTACCAAAGGAGAATGGTTAGGGGTTAAGGAGAATGGCTCCTTCAATCCATTGACACCATATTGTGATCCTGGCGCTACTGAAATTACTGATGTTTGTTTGAATGCAGCGTACGAAGGTGCTTGGTTCCCATTGAACTCGATATTTATCGCAATAGGTATCGGTGCTTTAGCTAGTTTAGCACTTTACTTTGTTCTTCGTCGTATCGACATTAAAGAAGAAGTTCGTGGGTTCCGTGGAGTTGAACGCATTTTCGTGTGGTTACAAATTATCACTGCTGCCTATGTCGCCTTTGCCCACGGTGCAAATGATAGATCAAATGCAATTGGGCCTATGGCAGCAGTTTGGCAAGTTTTGAGTTCGGAAGGCGGACAATTGTTAGAAGAAGCCGACGTTCCACTATGGTTGGTTTTACTCGGTTCTGCTGGAATAGCAATTGGTGTTATGACATGGGGTTGGAGAGTCATGGAAACCATTGGAAAGAAAATTACAGACATCACTCCTACCAGGGGTTTTGCTGCTGAATTTGGAGCCGCAACAACCATTCTGATATTTTCAATGCCATTCCTTGCAGTCCCAGTATCTACTACTCATACACTCGTAGGTGCAGTTGTAGGTGTAGGGTTAGCAGGTGGTGCCAAGGCTGTTGATTTCCGTGTGTTTGGAAAAATTGCTGCCTCTTGGGTTGCGAGCGTACCTGCTGCTGCCTTCGGTTCAATCGTGCTTTTCGTTGCTGCAACCCAAGGGAGTGATACAGATGCGAATGCCCTGAATATGATCGTAATCTTACCTATCTCATTCATTGCAGTTGGTTATGCAATATGTAAGAGTTCTGGAGAAATCCATGTGGAAGATGCACTTTCTGATGCTGGGGGAACAAGTGGTGAAGAAGATGATGTGACCCCATTCGAAGTATTCCATTCACATGCACAGGTAGTCGAAAAGACGGTCAACCACATGCTCGATGCGGTCAACAAAGCATGTGATGGTGAGGATCCGTCTGAAGATATTCAAGCAACAATTGATTCAGAATTGGATGCTGATAACATCAAGGCAGGATTAAGAGAACTTGTGAAGGAAGATATGAGAATAGGACTTCAAGTAAAATCGGATGATTTCCTACATATGCTGACACGTCAGGATAGGATTGCAGATTATGCTCAGAATGTTGCTGAACAATTAGCATTCCGTCCACTGTTCGATGACAAAGAGGCAAAGGAGAATCTCAAGAAGATGGCTCAAGCAGTAGCATCTACTGTAGAGAAATATGAGGATACAGTCGAAGCCTTGAGAGATTATACCATTAGCGGTGAAACTAAGGCAGCAAGAATGATTATCATCGATTTGATTGAACAAGTCAATCTCATGGAACATGAAGCAGACATGGTTGAAGCGATGGCTGCAGGGTATGTTTTCAGCAATGGGGAAGATGAACCACTTGCTGCGATGCATATGTATCGGGTTCTACAGAGAATGGATGACGTAGCAAATGCCAGTGAGAAAGCTGCAAATGCCTTCTTACCAATTGTTTACAATTGAAGGGCTCTGGAATTGACATAATGATCGAACTTGTAGCGATTGGATTGGCAACGATATTGGTTGCTGCGTTAACAGTCCCAGCAGGTTTTGGTTTGTCAACGATGCTCACGCCTCTAGTCCTTCTACTAATGGGGCCACATGAGGCAGTAGCCGTAATCGCCGTAGTCCATGGAGCCCACAATGCAGGTAAATTTGCAGCATTGAAGGAAAGCGTTGATTTTTCTGCCTTCAAGAGGTACGGGATTTGGCTTGTGATAGGTTCGATATTAGGTGCTTTTCTTCAAAATCAATTCCCACAAGACCCCCTATTGGCAATCATCGGAGTATTTCTTGTGATTCTTCCATTACTAACACTTAGTGAGAATTGGACCGGGTATCGCATCCCAGAAGTGAATGATCGATTCGGGGGTTTTGGATCGGGCTTCATGGGAGGTTTGTCGGGTCATCAAGGTGCATTACGTGCCATGTTTCTGACGCGTAGATTGCCAGACAAAATGGCCTATGCAGCAACAGCTAGCGTACTGGCATTATGTGTTGATATCTCAAGGATACCCGTTTATCTGATATTTCGATATGAAGACATAATTCAGCATTCTGTGCTGACATTTGTCCTCGTCATTTCGGCACTATTGGGTGTTAAACTAGGAAAGAAATGGTTGGTTTCTATCAAATCTGAATGGGTCCAAAAAGGCGTGATGTTCAGTATTGTCGCTAGTGGCATATACTTCATTTTTGAATCCGGCGTCTTTGTCTAAATCTAAACCATTGTTGAGAATCCAGTATCAGACTTGTTGCCAATTTGATACCATTCCAATGCCAAATTGATTCTCTACCGTGAACGCCTGAGTATAGTATTCGCGAATAGATTGCACGTTTCGGAAAGGTGGGCTAAGCATAACACACTTGTGCCGTCATTTACCTTTGATTATTTGAGACAACTTTGACATGCCGTCGTGTAAGGGTGATGTGTATGAGCCCAGTACCTCAAGGTCAATTGATGCTTTCCAACACCGAGACAATTCCAGGTTTTACCATAGCCCAAACACTCGGACTGGTTACAGGTTCTACCGTTCGTGCGAAGAACGTATTCAAGGACATTGGTGCAGGCTTCAAGAGTGTCGTAGGGGGCGAATTGCGTGCCTACACTGAATTGTTGCAAGAAGCGCGAAATGAGGCATTGAATCGTATGATGCAGGACGCTATGTCTCGTAATGCAAACGGCGTTGTCAATGTCAGATTCGCCACTTCCTCAGTTGCAGGTGGTGCTGCCGAACTTTTCGCTTATGGAACCGCAGTTATCGTTCAGTGAGGCATTCGCATGGCAGAAGATTCCGTCGCTAGTGTGATTTTAGCGGTGTTCATACCGCTATTTTTCGTTCTTCTGTTTGCTTTTGGCCCATATCTCCTATCGGCAGTAGTAGGTACATTCCACCAGAGAGGACTTCAGAAACGGCTTGATATTCGTAAGCAGGTTACATTATCCAGTTTACCGATTGATCCAATACATTCTCTCTCTAGGCCTGCCAATGTGAATCGTCCGATTCAGGGTAGTGGTCTCGTGATGGCGAACCTCTCCATTTCGCCATCATGGTGGCAGATGTTTGTGGTCAGTATTCACTCATTGTTTGGAGGTAATATTACCACACTAGACAGTGTGATTAGATGGGGGCGTGAGGAAGTCATCCAGCGCCTTCGTGAAGAGGCGCTAAATCAAGGATGGGACGAGGTAATCAATGTTCGATTAGAGACGGCGATGATTCGAAAATCAAGCAATGCTTCGAATCGTAAAGATAGAGGAGCCGCAATGGAGTATCTAATCTATGGAACCGGCGTTCGTCTATCTCCTGTATGATTTCAGAGGTTCTCGATGATTGCATCGAGGAGTGATGAGGCCCCAATTCGGAACCGATCTGGCGTACAATTCGATATTGGCCAACTCTCCTCGATGGCTTCTAGATGGTTGCGAACATCTTGGATTGTTCTCAATCCGCCGCTGAGTTTGATACCAGCAGATTCTCCTGCTGCTTCAGCTAGAACCTGTGCGACGAGAGGTGTGCATCCTCCTCTGCGCCCTGTTGATGACTTTAGGAAGGAGGCCCCACATTCTAGAGCGATTCTACAGGCATCTACCATCTCAGTGTAATCAAGGCAAGAAGTCTCTAAGATGACTTTCACAGGGGCATCACCTGCCGCTTCAATGAGTGCATGGAGAGTAGCGCGAACATCACCTTCACGGCCCTCCATCATTGCATCGAAATCAAGCACTACATCGATTTCGTCTGCTCCCTCAGATATCGCGAATTTTACATCCTCGATTCTCAGATTGATGTCTCCGTTAGGCTCTGGAAATAGTCCTGCTGCTGAGGCGAGAAGGATGCCATCTGCCAACAAACTCCGAGACAATTTGACGTGAACAGGTAGGACACATATGGCTGCTGGAGGATTTGCATTGGCTCGTTGGATGAAGTCATGGACCTCTTCATCTGTTGCTTCCTCATTGAGTAAGGTGTAATCTAGACAATCGAGAGCAATTCTTGCAATTTCGGAATCACTGGCCATTCGATCACCTGAAGTAGGATTCTACATCGACATCTGGAAGTTCCATTCCAAAGTGTCGAAATCCTTCGATCATTCGATGACAACCTTCTACCATTTCTTCGATGGGCGTTACGCCCATCGACCCTACTCTGAAGATTCGACCCTTGACATGATCTTGGCCTCCGATGACGTGTGTGTCTCGTTCCACTGCCATCCACCTTCGCCATTTTTCGCCCCACGAGGGGTCTGGGTAGAGGATCGCAGTAACTGTGCTGGAACGCTGCTCCTCATGAGCAAATAGTTCGAAGCCTAAATCGGTGAATAGGTTTCGAACACCTTCTGCAAGGCGTGCACATCGTGTCCATCTTTCTTCGATCCCTTCCTCATCTTGTTCTCTGAGTGAGGCAACCCATCCGGTGCACAAATTAATCGAAGGTGTCCATGGAGTTTGATCATCAGCGGCTTTTTTGAGTGCTTGAATAAGATCAAGATAGTATATTGGTGGGTTTGGGTTAATTTTTCGTTTCTCCATCATCGCTTCGACAAATTGTTCCGAAATCGCAATTGCTGCAATTCCCGAAGGTCCAGCAGTACATTTCTGGCCACCTACAACCACAGCTTCAGCACCCCATTCTGCAGGATATACTGGTAATCCTCCAACAGAAGTAATGCCATCGAGAATGAAAGGGACCCCATATTTCTCGGCAATTTTAGCTATCTCAGGAGCATCTTGTGTAATCCCAGATGATGTTTCATTATGGCAGATTGCAAGTCCATCGTGTTTACCTGTTGATAGAATCGCATCTATCTCCTCTAGATCAAATGCTTCACCCCACCCATATTTGAGATGAGTTACATTTGAGAAGTGGTGGCACATTTGTGCGACTCGTTCCCCAAACTTTCCGTTGGTAGGAACGAGTACGTTATCCTCCGGTCCAAATCGGTTTGCAATTACCATCTCCATTGCAGCAGTTCCTGAACCTGAAACTACCACTACAGAATATCCATCATCGCCCTCTTGGGCCTGTTGGCCAACTTCTGTTGTCGTGGGTGTAAGGGCAAAACTATGCCTCAGCCGTCCATGAAGTTCTGCCATCACTGCTTTGAATTCTGGACTTCTGTGAGTCATTGTTGGGTGAGCGAGACCTGCAAGCACAGCATCCGTCAATCTAGTTGGTCCGGGGATGAACCAACAGCCATCTTCCCACTTCGAATCCATATTCTAATCTCGTCGAATCGGGTTCATCAAGAAAACGGACATAGTGCCTATTGTTGACGTGTTTCATCCGTGAGTCTGAAAGCCCTGAGGTGCTGGGAGGGTTATGGTCGAGGTCGGGCTTTGTATGATTCAAGGCGCCCGTCATGCGCATATTCGCGCTCTTGATAGTGCTGCGGAATACCTCAATTGCCCTCTAGTTATTCACGAATTACGGACTCGAGAAGATGTCATAAAAACACCATGCGATGCATACGTATTACCAGGTGGTGAATCTACAGTCATGAGGCTGACAGGTGGCCTTGAGGAGCAGGGTGGTAGTGGACTTCTTCCTGCCCTCTTTGAGCGACTCCGTCATACTGATGCGACTGTTCTTGGAACATGTGCGGGTGCAATTCTACTATGTGATCCTCAGGATGGAGGGCAACCTCTAATCCCCGCAACAATTGACCGAAATGCCTACGGTCGTCAGGTGGATTCTTTTCAATCAATCATTGATGCACCCCTACTATCTCGATCTTTTCCGGGTGTATTCATTCGTGCTCCTCGCTTTGAATCACTAAGTGTAGGTGCCAAGGTCGCTGCAAACAATGGAGATGAACCAGTTGGCGTGATTTCTGGTCGTCGTCTCGCTCTCACTTTCCATCCCGAACTTACGGAAGATTTTGGCTTCCACATTTGGCTACTCAACACCGCCATGGGTCCAATTGAATCCTTTTCTTCAGTTGAATCGGAGGCTTGAGTATGGCAATGGGAATTCGTCTCCCGAATGTTCCAGTTCTTTACGAAGCACCGGAAGTTGGTGAGGCTGAGGGCTGTATCCAATGTATGCAAGGTAGCAAGTTGGTTCTCTTTATCACAGGGAAATGCCACTGGGCCTGTGACTATTGCCCCCTCTCCGAAAATCGAAAAGAGAGCGTGTTCATGTTTGCAAATGAACGACGTTGCACTAATTTCGATGAGGTGATCGAAGAGGCTCGAGCGATGCGTGCTACTGGAGCAGGAATTACGGGTGGTGACCCGATAATGGACTTCCATCACACTTTGGAAGGTATCCGGAGACTTCGATTGGAGTTTGGTCCCACCTTCCATATGCATCTTTACACATCAATCGCTTTTCGACTCGATTGGGCGCCGTTACTCGCAAAAGCAGGTCTTGATGAAATCCGTTTCCATCTCCTTGATTTTAACTTCGAACCGTATCGAAAAATCATCCGTGCGTGTGCAGATGCAGGAATACATACAGGCGTCGAAGTTCCATGTCCACCTGACATGGAGTCAGAGATGTTTGCCCTCATCGAGGATTTACGTGACACTGGAATCACTTTCCTCAATCTCAATGAGCTCGAGATTACTGTTGGTAATCACGACCAGATGGATGTTCGCGGATTCAATTTGTCAGATGGGATAACCGCAGCTGCCGCAGGCTCTTCTGAATTGGCTGAACGTCTTCGAGATCGTGTTCGTTCAGCCGAGGTTTCTGCTCCGGATCCAGAAGATGGAGAGATTAGGGACGCGTATGGGTATCATCTGAAGTTCTGTACGGCTGTGTTCAAAGATGCTGGACAACTTCGTCGTCGTTTTCTCCGGAGGGGTGAATCAACAATTGCTCCGCATGAAATCCTCACCGAAGATGGGACTCTCATATTTGGTGCGATATACTGTTCATCTGATGATGCTCAAAGTTACATGCAGGAATTACGGGATGTCTGTGATTTACCTGCAACATTCTTGCATTATGATGCGGATGAATCAAGAATTGAGATTCCTTTGGTAACCGCAGAGGAATTTGCTGAAGACATTGAAGCACCAGTGGCTTTTGTCGAAGTACATCCTACTCACGAAAGACTTGAGATGACACTCATATGGCTCAATGATCTTCGGCCCGAATGAGTAATTCTCCTGCGTCGGCTTGATGAATCCCTTTTGTTTCGGGAGACCATGGTCGAGGACGAGATTCCAGATTCGGATGATGAGGCATCGGATAAGGAACCAGAGGTACCATTGACTCCTGAAGAGCGTATCGAGGAACTTGAAGCCGCGCTACTTGAGATGGAAAAAGAGATGCTCTACAAACAGGCTGATGTTCAGAATGCTCTCTCTCAGGTAGCCAAAGTTCGTTCCGAGGGGTCACGTTATGGTGGCATGGGACTCGCACGTAGAATCGTTGTTTCAGTAGAGAATCTAGAACGGGCCTTCGACCATATCGATGATGAGGATGACACTCCAATCCCATCGGCACTCCGCATGGTCCACAAAGAGTTACTCGCATCCCTAAAAACCGAAGGTGTCGAACCTATCGTGGCATTAGGCCTTCCATTTGATCCTGCAAAGATGGAGGCTATTACTACAGTACCGTCGACAGATGAATATGGGGCCGGAACAGTTGTTTCCGTACTTGAATCTGGATGGGTGCTTCGGGACAGGGTGCTAAAGGTGGCACGCGTCGTCGTCGCTTCAGAATGACCACCTCAACTTTCACCACTGGGCTGCTAGTCCTGCTCTTATTGTATCCTGCAACAGTCGGTCTAGTTCAGATTAGCAATGGTCTCAGTGGCCCTGATTCTGGCCAAGGATTTCCTGATTCCTGCGAAGGTATGGATTACAAGTGTGCACGTATTGCTCCAGAGCCACATCGATCTACTGGCGATAGTGAACTTCGCTTCAACAATACATCAGTTGAACAGGTTCTTTCCACAATCGATATTTGGATTGCTGAGCAGTCGAGGACTATTGAGGTCCAGAGAACAATCGATGAATCAAGTGTGTATGCTCACTTTGTTGTCCACACACGTTGGTTGAATTATGCAGATGATTTGTACATACATATCGAGTGTAATGGTGACGATGCAGTAGCCTGGATCCACTCATCATCACGGTTCGGAGTTAGTGATCTTGGAGTCAATCCCATTCGTATTGATGAACTTAAATCATCGTTGATTTCAGTAGATCATGCAGGTGCGCCGTGTTCGTAATCAACCGACAGGTTCCCCGCCGTGACCCATGAATGCAAGCCGACGAAGTGCATTGTTTTCGATTAGAAAATCCACTACAGATTCAGGTATACTTTCCCTAAGTACAGCCTTGACAGCCACCTCATCAGTGATTGTTGACATCATTTGCATCGTGGCTCTAACTCGCCAACCTTGCCAGATATCGCGGTTTTCATGACTCATCAGGATTGTATACCATCCTGCTGCTTCGTAGAGGTCCGCAGTATTTTGGTCAGAGGTGAATAATCTCCCTGCAGCACCATGAAATTTCTCAGCATGTTTAACGTAATTTGGTGGATCATTTAGGTCGGGTACATGGACAATTTCCGTTTCTTTACTTTTATGTCCTTGAGTTTCATCCAACCATGCTCGAATCATTTGTTCACGTTCATCAGCTGTCCATGGATTTTCCAATGATTCTTCTGCTTCCGAGGAACCTATGCATATACGCAGCCTTTTTCCTGATGTTTTCAGAAGTTCAAGAGCCGAGGTAACCATTGCTGCATGGCCTTTGTGGAAGGGTTGGAAGCGACCCAAAACAATCGTCCTCGTCTCCATATTCAGCCCTCCGGCCATCCATTAATGAGGATTCGCTGAAGGTTCCAATCTCCTTGGCCCCAGCGGTTTGCTTCAAGCCATTCTCGTCCAATCAGAGCATGGATATCCTTCCGTCGCCTCACAGTGTGAGCAATTCTAGACAATCCTTCTGCTGCTCTTTGATGTGCTTGCATTGTAGGAAGAATCAATGGATCTTTTGTAGGATCCATTGTTTCGCCTAATGCTTCTCGTCGTTGGATCCAATCCACAGATACGGATTCCAAATAACTCTCTTTATCCATCATGCCGATTCGTCCTAAGGCGGTGCTCCATATGTGGCTACGGTAGAGATCTTCGGCATCTTCTAGAGTATCATCAAGATGAGGTTCAATATAGAGGAGAACGCGACCCTCCCAAGCGGCCCAATCTCCAATGCTAACCCATTCAGTTAACGTGGCTATAGCTTGACAAGCCTCTACAGTACCAATCATCTTGCGATTGAATGATTCGCGGATCTCCTCAAGTAGAGGTCCATTTCCAAGTTCACTTCTCCACTCGTCCATCCATTGAAGAAAATCCCCTTCAAGATCGATGGAGAATCCACGTTCCATCCCTTCGAGGAGCTGAGGTCGAGTGTCCCGAAGTGTCTGGCTTTCCATACCTTGTATTATGTCCTCCACTGGCAACTTAGCTATGGCTATGAGTGCAGGGATATCGACAAGCCGAATTTGGAGGTCAGGCATCGTCCTCCATCCGCAACCCTCGCAGTCTACGGATGAACCCTCGCTTGGTCTGGGGATTGAAGAATCTGCATGCGGCAAAAAAACTCTAAGTGTGTAGGTACATGGTTGATTGTGGAGCCGGAATATTTCTTGGTGGGCGTTGTGTTCTTAGTCGGCCAAATCACCCTCAGCTTAGAGGTATTCAAAAAATTGAAACTGGGTTTGCTGATCTCTTCATTATCAATCGGTTGGATTCTAATCAGTGTTCTCGCAGTCATGAGCCTCTCCGAGCAGATTGGGACATACACTTTCGACACCACCTCCGGAGTGTTGGTCGAAAGTTCATTTGAGACGAAGACCGGCCATTCAGTATACATGCAACCGGTCGAATGCACATCAATCCTTGTTGTGTCGTATACCTACACTATCTCGGGAAACCAGTATGTCAACAATGCTTACTCATTCATCAATGTTGAACTCGAGGATGAGACTTTAGTCGATCATTGGTCAGAATGTGATGTACCGACCGGCAGAGTTGCCGATTTTCTGGCTGAAAATCCAGAAAACGGGACTGTAACTGTTTATTTCGATCCTGATCAACCTGACAGGAGCGTCTTGTCGAAGGGTGTAATACGCGAAGGTGGATGGAAAGCCGCGATTTTGGTGATGAATTGTGTCGCTGTAATCCTGATTGGTTACAACTTCACATGGCGTAAGGGGGTGAGCCAGAAGAGCGATGACGGCTACGTTGAAGATGAGGAATCCAAGTCAGACGGAGCCACGATGGAGGATGGCGAGTCTATTGCCAGAACGGATAATTCGGAGTGGATGGAGGAGATTTTGCGCGGATGACCGACCTTTTGGCTCTGGTTACAGATCGAAGTAGCGCTAGGAACTCTAGCAGGGGTCTCGATGTTCATTGTCCTCTATAACCAACCCGTGTAGTCCACGCATGAACTCCCTCTTAGTCGGGGGATTGAAGAATCGGCATAGAGACGAATGCACATCGGAATCTGGAGGTGAGGTGAGTTGGCGACCATTCGTGAGCAAATCGCAGCCCTTGAAGAGGAGATCCACAAGACCCAGAAAAATAAGGCGACAAACGCCCATATCGGTAAACTAAAAGCCAAAATTGCGGCTTTGAAAGTAAAAGAGGAGAAGGCCGCAGCTCACTCAAAATCGAGTGGTGGCGGTGATGGCTTCGAGGTCAAGAAGTCTGGTGATGCATCTGTTGCTCTCGTTGGCTTTCCTTCAGTAGGTAAATCGAGTCTAATTAGCCGTTTAACGGGAGTAGATTCAGAGACAGGGGCCTTCGCGTTTACTACTTTGACATGTATCCCTGGCGTGCTTGAGCACAACGGCGCTAAAATCCAGATTCTTGACCTTCCAGGTTTAATCAAAGGGGCTGCAGATGGCAAGGGAAGAGGAAAGGAGATTCTGAACGTAATTCGAGCCTCTGATATGGTTCTCTATGTCATTGACCCTTTCCAAGATTCTCACTTCAACGTCCTTGATTCTGAATTGGAGAGAGCGGGAATGAGACTTAACGAATCGAAGCCGCAGGTATTCATCAATAAAACTGGACGAGGCGGGATTATCGTTCGTTCCACTTGTGCTCAACCTGATGTTGACTTTGCAGATATACAGGAGATAGTCCGTTCTTTCGGCATAGTATCTGCTGAGGTCACAATGCGGTCCCGTACGACTCATGATCACATTGTCGATACACTTGCAGGGAACTGTATTTACTCCAAGGCTGTCGTTGTGATCAACAAAGTCGATTTAGCAACTGAAGCCGATATGTCTCGTGCTCGATCTATGATTCCTGATGGATGGCCGATTCTCCCAGTTTCTGCTAAAACCGGACAGGGCATAGAGGAGATGAAAGACTTCATTTTTGACAATCTCCGCTTCATGCGTGTTTTCCTCAAGCCTCAGGGTGGAGAGGCAGATCTTGTGGAGCCGCTGATAATCAAGGACACCAGTACTGTACAGGATGTCTGTGTCAAGTTGCATCGAGATTTCGTTAGGAAATTTCGATATGCTCGAGTCAAGGGACCAAGTGCGAAATTCGATTGGCAACGTGTCGGTTTAGACCATCTTCTGAAGGATGGAGATTTACTTTCCATCATTGTAAGGCGTTGAAATTACGATTTTTCTATCGAGGCATTGGTTAAAGCAGAGGTTACTTCCTCCTAATAACGTAGAGGTCAATCAGCATGGAACGCACTTCGCCGCGGCTAGGTTTTATCGCTGCTGGCTTTTGCATCTTTCTTCTACTATCTCTTCTGTTAAATTCCTACTTGGGTGTCTTTCCTGCGATAATATCTGATGCTATTCCTGGAAAGTTCCATCCCCACTATTATGTCGCTAATCTGTTGGGTCTTGAAGGCTCAGCATCTGCGTATTCTGAGGCTGGTGTGATTACATTACAGGAGCAACTCCAACTCATTTTACTGCCGATAGCGATTCTGTTGGCTCGTCATGGTCTCAAGCAGAGAGCAACCTTTGAGATGCCTCGAGTTGCGAGTCTCGCGGAGCAAGCAGAGGCGATGGAGGCAGGGAGTGTAGCTACAGTTGCCCAAGAATCAGAAAAGGGCGGCCTTCGTGTAATTTTGTCGAGAATCGTGGTCCTAAGTACGGGGCTTTTCCTCGTACTGAACTCATTGGTAGGAGCTTTCCCTGGTTTTCTTTTTGGCCAATTCGGCTCCCGGCTCCATGTCGCTTACGCAGTGATGAGTAAACTTGGGATGGATCCATCTGGCCCTATTTGGTCGGATGCAGGTCTGTCGATTTCAACTCAAGATGTTGGACTAATATGGATTCTTGTTTTCTTGGTTCCAATTGCATTTCGTTCCCGTAAACAATCCGATGAACAACCATCAGTTCCCTCATCGAACTTACCTGGAGTTGGGCGTAATCAGAACCGTGTTGTGAATCCGTTAGCTCAGGAAGTTATCTCATCAGTACTAGGTAGCAAAGAAGGTGTAATTGGAGGAGCGGTAAATTCTGCTCTCTTGGTGAAGTCAGCGATTGATGAAAATCCTGTAGAACCAACAGGTTTGATGGCATCCAATATTGGAGAGCCGACTTTCGGTACAATCGAATCTACAGAGGTTGTGGTGGAAGATTCACCCTCTCTAGAAGATGACAGGCCCGCTACCACAGTATCCATACCTGACTTTGATGCCCAACCTGTAGGTACACCATCTTTCACTCTTGATTCAAGTGCAGATGAGGCCATTCTTGGGCTTCGGGCGGAAGACATCAATCTTCTTTCTGAAAGCGGAGATAAAGCCTCTGAGGAGTTGGATGTGGTTGAAGAATCTGGTATTCAAATATCGGAGGAGGCCGTCGTTCTTGATGCTGTTGAAGAGGAGCCGCTTCTGGCTGCTGTTCAAGTCAATGAAGTACCCGCTAGTAACCTAGTTTCTCGGCAAGAAACTGTCGAGCCTAAGGTTGAATCTATCATAGAGGAGAAGGTGTTGGTTGCTGAACAGATTGTTCGAGTTGAACCAACCATTGAATTGGTATCTGAACCTAAAAATGAGATTGATTTAGCCGAGGAAGAGCCTGTTCAACCTGCTACCGTTCCGACAGTAAAGGGAGTCATGCCCGTACGTCCTGCTAACATGCCTGCTACTGCAGAGGTCGATCCTCGAACTGGTCGTTGGATGATTAATGGCGTTCCTGTTGGGGCAAAATTAGGGTCTACAGGGGTTGCCTCTCGAGATGATTCAGTAAGGGTAGGTATGGATCCTATTTCCGAAAGTAAGAAGCCATCCGATATTACACCTGAACCAGAGGCATTCAACCAAGTAGTTCCAGGGCAGGAGGTGTCAATCGATACTCAAGAGGCAGTGGAAATTCCAACGAAGGATGGTCAATCGGAACTACCTGCGCTTCCTGATACACCAGAACTTGGTTCACGTCCTATGGCTGAACGTCCAAAGCCTCGTAATGACGAAATCCAACTACCGGATATGCCGAAGTTTTGAGCATTATTCCATGCGAAGGCACATGAGTGGACAAGGTTCCTCACAGGTTGAGTGGTATCCATGATGGGGGCCGAGGAAGAGCCATTTCTGATTCTTCGTTCAATCGGTGCTAGGCTTCGTCTTCGAATTGGTTTCATCGCGAGCGTCGCTATGATTGGATTTGTAATTGGTTACCCAATTGCCGGGGAGGGATTAGAATGGCTTCTTTCCTCCTCTTTCCTCCCAGATGATGCGTCAATAGTAGTTCTACATCCGATGGAAGTAATTCTTCTTCGCTTGCGAATTGCGAGTTATGTTGGTTTAGCCTTTGCATTACTTGTATTCAGTATCGATTTGCTAAGGATAGGGGGTAATTCTGAGTTGTTAGAGGAAACCTTGCCTGATCTTAATGAGTCGATTCGACCACATCTTGGTTCTACAATAATCGTGATCTCATGTTCTCTTGGATTGGCTGGGCTGGGGCTCGTATATTCCTTTGAGTTCGTTGTACCTCTTCTTCTACAGTATCTTAGTGCCGATGCCAGTTCTTTCGGTCTTTCGACAACTTGGCAGTTGGAAGCGTGGGCCGGTTTTATCCTATCTTTAGTTGGTGCGAGTGTACTTGTATTCCAGACCCCCATGTTAGTGTTTAGCTTACTAAGATCTGGTTCAATTACTCGTCAAGGAGTTACTTCGAGACGTAGAGAAATTTGGTTTTCAACAGCAGTATTCTCGATGTTGGTAAGTCCTCCTGACCCACTTTCACTATTGCTTATCGCACTTCCAGTAGTTTTGTTGATGGAAGCGACACTGCTCCTTGATTCGCTTCTTGGTCAACCTCATTCTCAACGGTGAACGCTTTGAACCGACTGCATAGCGGCATGGCATGGACATTACCATTGTATTGGGTAGCCGGTCTGACATGCCGGTTGCAGATAAGGCCGCGAAAATCCTCGACACGTTTGATGTAAAATATCAGATTCGTGTTGCTAGTGCTCATCGTTCCCCCAAATATCTGGAAGGCATTGTTGACACTGCCGAAGAAGATGGTTGCCATGTTTACATTGGTATGGCCGGTGTTGCAGCAGCTCTCCCAGGGGTACTTGCCTCAATGACACCTAAGCCTGTAATTGGTGTACCTGTCGGAAGTAAAGTCCCCTATGATAGCCTTCTGAGTATCGTTCAGATGCCGCCTGGCATGCCAGTCGCTACAGTAGGCGTCGATCGTGGTGACAATGCTGCTTTACTTGCTCTACAGATAATTGGAATCAACAATCCCGCGATTGCAGCAGCAGTCGTTGAGTATCGCGAGATGAGGACAAATGCCGTGATAGCAGACGATCAGGCACTTCAGGAAGAACGCAGTGCTTAGGTGGTCAGAATGGACACGCAGATGCTCATCAATGAGGCGGTCGAAGCACTCACGTCACAGATTGATGACACTGCGATTATTGCTTGCAGCGGAGGCATCGATAGCACCGTCGCTGCTGTTCTAGCAAATCGAGCGGTGGGGGCTATGCTTCATTGCGTCTATGTCGATACTGGTTTCATGCGCAAGGGGGAAACTGAAGAGGTTACAGAGATGCTTAGCGATCTAGGCCTTAACATCAAGGTAGTCGATGCTAGTGATCGTTTCTTCAAACATCTTGATGGGGTTACAGACCCAGAAGATAAGCGCAAGGTAATTGGTGAGCAATTCATCCGTGTTTTTGAGGAAGAACAGACCATAATTGGTGCGAAGTATCTCGTTCAGGGTACAATCGCCCCTGACTGGATTGAGTCAGGTGGCGGGAATCGTGATACTATCAAGTCTCATCATAATGTAGGGGGGCTCCCGGAAGACATTGATCTTGTAGTTGTTGAACCACTTCGCGAATTCTACAAGGATGAGGTTCGTGCCATGGCGCGGATTCTCGAAATACCATCTTCTGAAAGACAACCTTTCCCTGGTCCGGGATTGGCAGTTCGTGTTCTAGGTGATTTGACGCGAGATCGTGTTGCTACCTGTAGAGAAGCCTGCCATATCGTCGAAGAGAATCTCCTAGCAGCAGCAGCTGATGGAAAGTGTGACATCCCGTGGCAATATTTCGCGGCACTTCTTCCAGTGCGGAGTGTAGGCGTACATGGCGATACACGTGTCCATGGTGAGACTATCGTAGTTCGTGCTGTGCATAGTTTAGATGGCATGTCTGCTCATTATTCTCCTATACCTCACGATATTCTTGCAGATATTTCTACTAAGATTACCAATGCATTGAAGGGTAGTGTCAATCGAGTAGTGTATGATATCACTCACAAGCCACCTGGCACGATTGAGTGGGAGTAAATACGCCCTTTTTGACCCGATTCATTCATGAATGAAAGGGCGGTGGGCGGCATGCTGCCGAGATAGCTTAGCTGGTGGAGCGGCGGACTGTTAATCCGCAGGTCGTGGGTTCGAATCCCTCTCTCGGCGC
>PATC01000048.1 GCA_002712285.1 Methanobacteriota archaeon | reverse complement strand
CTTGTTCTTCGGCTCGAAATCTATCCATGAGTTCTCGATCCTCTCCCAATCGTTCTGTTCTATCCACTCTTGGAATTGGCCGGGATGGTCGTGTTCGTTGCCCGGTGTCGTAATCTTTAGTTGAACCAGATTCAACCAATTCAATTGCATCATGTAAAGCATCACCATTTTTGACAATCGAGTCCAATTCTGCCTTTCGTAGATTTGAACCTCTAGACGACTTTCTTGCTAGTTCGAATGCTATCATCACTTCTTCTTCTGTAGGTGGAGGGCGGTGGCCCCGATGGGCACTCATTAATCGTACGGCTTCTTTTAAGAATGGGCCATGCACAGGATCATGATCATGTCGCTCAGGCTCTGAAGTTAGAATCATTAGATCCTTTGCGAGTTGGTCAACAGGACTATCACTCATTTTTGACAAACGTTCCCTCACTCGCTTGTGTGCTGAAATACAACCCTTACATCGAGAACTACCTTCTTGATCAGGCGCATCACAGAGAAGACAACAAATGGTGAAACCCATTTGCTGCATTGCCCGTCTTGGGAGCGACATCAGCATCTACTCTCATGCACTGCCCAAGAACCCTCGGCTGACCCGTCGCATTGATTCGTTGAAGGAGAATCGCGGAGCGATGGCGGAACCGACTTTGTTCACTCGGATTATCCGGGGCGAGGTCCCAGCACACATTATTGCTCGAAGTGATCATTGGATTGCATTCCTCGATATCTACCCACGTCGTCCAGGGCATACCCTTGTTGTTCCAATCGAAGAAGTAAGTCATTTGAGTAAACTTAGTGTGGAATCTAGAAGCCATTTATTGGATGGTGTAACCGAAGCTCAACGTATCCTTTCACAACGATTTGAAACCGATGATTTTCTTGTTGGCGTTCACGACGGCTCTAATGCTGGCCAAGAAATTCCACATGTCCACATTCATGTGATTCCACGAACTTTGGGTGACGAGGGCCGCTCACTTCTTGCTTGTTGGCCGAACGCCCCAGCCCCCGGGGGCACTCCTAATTTTGAAGCCTTACAAGAAATGGCCAACTCGTTGAAGGAATGAGGTCGAATTATGTCTACGCCAAGCGGGTTGGATATTGAAAGGTCTTCAGCAGCCTATGATCCAGAAGTTGCTACCTCAGCCTCATCTCGCCGCCTCAATCGAAGAGGTCTTGAAAGAGTTAGATGGTCACATGATGGGACTCATCCAGGTAGCCCGTTTGCTTGGAAAGTACTACGAGGTATGTTACGACTTTCTTGGTTTACCCAATTTCGAAACAGAGAGATTAGTGGAGCAGAAACCATCGATCCAGATAGGGGATTGGTCGCACTTGCCTGGCATACCGCAGGTCTTGTAGATCCAATGACAATCGTTCAGTCTTGTGATAAAAGATTCATCATGGTTGGACGACATGATTTGATGACCCGTCCAATTATTGGTCGATGGGCCCGATCAATCGGATCGCAACCAGTTCTGAGACAACGTGAAATCGATGAAGGAACGACAGATGCTGACTTTGCTCGAAAAATCAATCATCGTAGTTTGCTAACAGTGGCACACACAATATCTGCAGGGCATGGTTGTGTGATTATGCCTGAAGGAACAAGCCAAATTGAACCGAGAATGATGCCATTGAGATCGGGTCCGATGCGCATAGCTCTCAATGCTGCAGCAGCAGCACAAGCCCGCAAATATCCTCTTCCTTCGATTCGACCAGTAGGGCTCCATTTTAGAGAAGCATGGAAGTTTAGAACGGATTGTTATGTGGAATTTGGCCAAGAAATCCAAATCGATGACATAGTTGACGATGAAGTGGTAGATTCACTTCTTCAAGGAGAATGGAAGGAGCCGAATTTTGATTCAGTCAACACATTAAGGGATAGAATCAAGCAATCCTTAGACATCTTAACTCCAGACGCAGATGATTGGGATGAATTCCATTCTTGGTCGGTTATTTCTCATGTAGAGAAGGATGCTGCTAAGACTCCTCATGATACTTGGTCAAGCGAAGTCCATGGGATACGCAATGTTCGTGATAGAATCAGGTCGGGTAAATTAAATTCAGAAATCATGGAACCCGCCTCCCGCATCCAGAGCATTCTGAAATCGACATCCTTAGATCCACGGTCTGTTGGTGCTGAAGGTGTAAGACCAACATCTCCAACGAGGTGGTTTGGTGCAATTTTTGGCCTTTTGTTGATGCTTTTGAGTGCACCGTTGGCAATTTTTACTTTACCTCAAGCCCTACTTGCATGGTATATTGGAAACAATTCTGATGAAGGGTTAGATGCACGAAGCACATTCCATATCATGGCTGTCACATTTTCTCCAGTTTTGATTTGGCCGTATCTTGTCTTTGCAACATCAGGACTCTTATTGATGAATTATACAGAATTAATCGTCTGGCAGATAACTCTCATCTCTGTGATTTCTAGCATTTTCATGATGCCATTCCTTCATATTTCTAACCTAATTTTCCTCAGAGGATATGACGCCTTCTTTGATTTGTTCACTTCTCTATCCCAATCTCGGTTGAGACGTAATGATGCAGGAAGTAGGGTGAAAGTGGATGTGAATGAAATCCTCGCATTCCTGAAATAGGTCGAATGGAAGGCAATGTTATGGATGCAAAGGAGGCAATCAATCTCATCGAGAAATGGCTTGCAGAAGAAGGCCTTCAGAGCAAGAGCTTAGCCGACGCTCGTGCCCAAAAACACCTCCATGTTCGATACCCCCCATCAAGAAATGGCCATTTGTTCAACATAGTGATCCCAAAAGGAAGAAATCTCGTAATTATTGGTTCTGTAACACGAGTTGATGCCGCTCAACAAGATGAAATGACATCTCATGCAAAAGCAGACCCAGTTAGTTGGGAAGGATGGCTACACGACACACGACTTTCCTTGATACGAGGACAATTCGATTGGACGATTCACGTTGGTAAGAACGAAACCCCTTCATCTGGTCCACTTCAAGCATTCAACATATCTCGTCCGATTTGGTTCGATGGCCTCAACCAACATCGTTTCCTTGACACTCTCCGAAGAATTTGGCTCAGTAAATTGGGTATTATTCACGAGATACGATTTGCATATGGACAGGGATCAGGCACTCCCGGGCCAGTAGATGATTGGACTAAGTCTGATCAGGCCCCAAATGGACAATCAGCCGCTGAGGTTGAGTTTCAGGAAGAATTGACCTTCGGGTCTTCCTTTGATGTTGATGAATGGGCGTAACTCTAGCGTGACCTGAAGTGGTTTCGCTTAAGTAGTGGTGGACACGGTATCCAAGTGTTCAACGGTAGGTGTGCCAAGATGACTTACAGAGCGAAAACGAATAGCATTCTTCTGACCATCCTCATGGTCCTCAGTACGACTTTGATCCTCCCATCTGATGAGGTTGAAGCTGCAGAGGTAGTAATTACCGACGCAGTTCGCGTAGTTGATGGGGGCCCAATGAACGAACGTATGGTATCTATGGCAGCCGATAGTGAAGGAAACATACACTTTGTTTGGAGCCGAAATACACAACATCTCTACTACACCATGTTAGACCCTCGAGCAGACGTAGATGGCGATGGTCAAGCCGACCCCCTGATTGACGTTACTCAAATTTCGAACCCTGGAACACACCGTGCTTGGCACCCAGATATTGCAATAGATTCGATGGATCGAGTTCATGTTACTTGGACAGATAAATCCAGCCAACACGCAATCAAATACACTGTTCTTGATCCAAACCTTGCACCTCGTGATGGTAGTCAAGCAGACGATACAGTGATTTCCGTAGTTAACGACATGGTAGTGAGTCAACGACAACAGAATCGGGATTGGCCAGCCATTGCAATCGATTCACAAGACAATGCACACATCGTTTGGGAAGATTCCTTTGACCCTCTAGAGAAGTTCTACTTCCAACCCCAAATATACTACTCGATGATTGAGTTCGATGGGTCTGTAGCGACTACTGCTATTGATGACTCTATGCTCACTCCAATCATTGGCCACAAAGGCCACCCAGATATTGCAGTGGATGCTGACGACTATGTGCAGGTAGTTTGGGATGACACACGTGGTGGCAAAGTGGAAATGGTCGTTCCAATCGACACCTCAGGGTCCATGTATTCAGAGTGGGCTGATGTTTGCACTGTGTTTTACGGTGGAAGTTTCAGCAGTGGCGGATATTTCCGTGGCATTAAGCCAATGTTAGAAGATGCAAACATTACAGTATACGAGACAATTTACGCAATTCTTGGATATGGAATTCCGTCTGCTGGTCAGGGCAACACTTGTTCAACTGCTTACCAAACTGGTGGAAGCGGCTCTCAGGGTCCACGAGCAACACACTTAGGCCAATACCCTGGTGATGATTCTGGAGGTATCCGTAAATTGCAGAACTTCATTTTCAATGGGGCTTCAGTAACAGGATCTTCTGGTGAAGATTGGGGCCCATCGTCAACTTGGGCCTGCCTGTCATGGAAGGATGCGGGTGGCAACGTACCTGGAAACCCTCCAACTGCATCAGACCACAAATGGAATCCAAATGCTACTAAGATTGTAATTCCTATTTCTGACGAGGGTCCACGAAACGGTGATCCAGCCCAACAATCTGACGATACACAGAGCATCAACGAAGCTCACGACGCTTGTGTCCGTGCAGGAGTTGTACCAGTTCCTATGGCTGGCAGTACTTGGGGCGGAGGAACACAAATTCAGTCGCACATGTCAGATCTTGCTAACTGTCCTAATGGTGTGGTGAACACGAATCCTAGGATTTGTCCAGGTTCAACAGTTCGCAATACAGATGCAGGTGGGGAGGTATACAATTTCCCAGCCTCAGGTGGCGGATCACAACAAATGCAACTTCTTGTGGAAGCAATGGTATACCTTGCAACGAACAACTCTCGTGAAATCTTCATGACAGTTCTTGCCCCGCATGCGTTGTTAGACAATCCATCACCAGGATGGCAAAAGGGCGATCCTGCAACTACCACCACGAGTAGTGCATACACGGAAGACATAGGTCCAGCGATGGATTCGCAAGGTTATGGGCACTTTGTCGTCGTGAATGATACACGTGTTACTCTCGATGATGCATTCAGTTTCCATCCTGCGATTGCTATTGATAGCCAAGGAAACACCCACATTGCTTGGATGGATGGACGTGGTTATGGATTCGAGAAGAATGTGAATTACGAAGTTCTCTATACACGGTTGCGCCTTCGTGGTGCGGCCGAATGGAATGGAGTTGAAGGCGGCCTTCCATCTTATGGAATCAAGCAAATTGTTGACACACGAATCTCTGATTTTGAAGGCCCTGCAGGGATTCAGCAAGGAAATCCATTCGCACCATCTTCCTACATGCCAGCAATCTTGACTGATGCGCGTGATAATATCCACATTACTTGGTTAGAAAATAGTAATTCATCACAAGGCGAGGCAATAATGTATACTCGACTCAATCATACAAATGATCAACCATCATGGCCATTGAACTCAATTGCATCTTCAGTTCTTGATCCATGGGAACCAACAGAAGTAACAACATGGAACTCGGACAAATTAGGCCCTAACTCAGGTAATGCACCTGAATTGAGCCAACCCCCAGCGTTTGCAAATGATTTGGGAAGCGGCGCTCATATTGCTTGGTCGGATACGAACAAGTGTAACGATGAAACAAATTCCAATACGTACACACTTTGTTATGTTCACGTACTTACAGGACAAGTTGAAGTAGGTTTGCAGGAAGGTGAAACATTCTATCACGTCATTGAACCGGGCGAGGAAACCATGTACAACCTCAGTGTTAACAATACAACACCAGGCCCTCCTGAGCTTGTTGCTGATACATTCTCTCTGAACCTTAGCGGTGTCCCACTGAATTGGTCTGCTACCGTATACTTCTCTAGTAACCATACGACAATATTCCCGGATACACCAATCCATCTGCTTGGCGGTGAGCGTGTAGAGGTCTACATGCGGGTAATTGCACCATCTATCTACCAGGCTGATGCAGACGAGGTTGCAAACATCATAGTATCTGCAGTGTCATACAAAGATCCAGCGATTCGTAGTGATAGATTAACGAGTACACTGATGGATGTTGTTCATGGAATTCAACTAGATACCAGCCACACTCAGAGTGATGTTGAGCAAGGTGGAACAGCAATATTCTCGATTACAATTACGAATACGGGTAACGTTTACGACACATTCCAGTTCTATGATCCGAATAGTCTTGAAGGTCAACAAGAATGGCTTTTGCCTTATGGTTGGGGTGTAAAGTTCCCGTTGAGTGTCTCCCTTGAACCTGGAGCTTCGGTTACGAAGAACCTCGAAGTGAATATCCCAACGACACAGGAACCTGGGACGTGGGTTATTTTCGTCAAAGGATGGTCCATGGGTGAACCTGTAAAGTCGGTAGAGAAAGGAACCTATGATGTTCTTGAATTGTGGATTAACGTATCCATTCGTTCAACAGGCAATATCGTCTTTGAGATATTCGATACCTCCGAAGAAGTACTTCCGGGTGAGTGTGCAGAGTATGTGATTAAGGTCACCAAATACTTCGCACCAGGGCATCTTATTTTCACATTACCTGGTGGACCAGAAGAACGTAACACTTCGACTCCAGAACACATTTGGCGCCAAGATCATTGGACAGTAACTCTTGATTTCCTCAATGCCCCAGACTATGATGAAAGTACAAGGTATGAACCAGGTATTGCAAGATATTGGGACCAGACAGAACGTCCGTATGAGATAACTGCAGAAGTGTGTGCGCCTACTTTAGCGGATGCAGGACTTGGTCCAG
The DNA here is from genome assembly GCA_002712285.1 of Methanobacteriota archaeon. Classification (GTDB taxonomy): domain Archaea; phylum Thermoplasmatota; class Poseidoniia; order Poseidoniales; family Thalassarchaeaceae; genus MGIIb-N2. The sequence continues at coordinate 18,044 of PATC01000048.1, read as the reverse complement.
CAGTGAAAGTCAAGGCATATTTGCAAGGCTCTCCGAAGGTTTCTGACGAGGTAATTCTCTCAACTATGGTAAAACACGTATACGATCTTGATGCGACCACAGAATCTCTTGAAAATGACATGAATCCGGGCGAGACTTGGGCCGTACCAATCAATATCCGAAATGATGGAAATGGACCGGATCGTTATGATATGCGCATTACTGAGATTGCAGACTCACAAGGATTCGCTCAACCATGGGATGTTGAAATATTCCGTTCTGATATGAGTGAACTAGCTAGAGATACGAATCAAACAGTTATGGTTCATGTGAATGCACCATCTGAAGTTGCGGCTGGAGAATACCAAGTCACACTCTCAATTTTCTCTGAAGAAGCCTTTGATGGCACTCGTCTTCGAGACATTATTCCACTGACAGTGACAATCAACGAGTTCCATGACATACAACTAACTCTTGATCCGTTTGTCGAGAGTGCAGTCAAGACTACAGCCCCTGGTCGAACAGTCCGTTTCATCCTCAATTTGACTAATAATGGAAATGTTCCCGATGTTCCAACTCTCCATAACCACACCAAAAAGGGTGGAGAGTGGGATCCAACACCAGGTCTGAATGAGTTAGCTGGTTGGGCTTCTGCCGATGGAACTGATCAAGCGGTCGAGTTTGCAATTGTCGATGGTTTCGAAACAGAGTATCCGCTCGAAATCGCTTGCCTCACAGTTGTTAGTGGAGAAGCACCACCTGTATACGAGTGCTATTATGATGAGTTTACAGGCACCTGGTATTTCCCACCAATGCCCGCCTATACTACAATCCAGATAGTTGCAATCATCAATGTCGGTAATGAAGCGGCTCTCGGAGATCAATCAATGGGAATCAAGGCTCTTTCTGAATTCGGTGATGCTTTCGCGGGTGGCGATCATGATGAAACACCCGAATGGGCAGATTCTTGCTCTATTGATTCAGATAATGACGGTCTTCCAGACAATGATATTGGTTGTGACACAAATGAACAGATTCTCCATCTTCGCCTACGGGCTCCAGATTTGATCTTTGTTGGTGATGCTTCTATTGGAGATACCAGCAAAGAAGTAGGTGAGATGATACCAGTCACCGTTCAGATTCAGAATATCGGCAACGTCCATGCTACAGACGTCAACATCATCCTTTGTGTAGGCGAAGAAGATGAAATCAAAGAAAACGGTTGTAGTGAGGAAAATATCGTTTATCGTCGAGTTATTGGTGCTTTGATGCCAACCAGCCCAGACGCAAGTAGTGAAGCTCCAGAGATTACCCTACTCTATCCTGTAACTGCAGGTAGTGAACAGGTTGTTGTTGTCATCGATCCTGAGAAGACAATCGTTGAGAGTAGTGACGACAATAACTACCTTGACATCCAAGAGGACCTCCAATCTGAAAATCCAGTTATGGACGTAGCTCTTGTTGTTGTCAGTAAGTGGTCAGTTCCAACTATCATTATGGCAGCAACGGCCGGTTTGATTGGTGTTGCAGGTCTAATGATGCTCTCACGTCGTAAGGAAGCCTTGGATCGTGTTGCAGAACAGAGCAGCATCCTCCAAGGTGTCGATGAAGACGCACGCTTTTGATGAGAAGTATCCCTTTCTTGTGGGATATTAAACATAGAGAGCGTTAGCCTTGTACTAACCACCAAGGCAAGGGTGTGTTGTTGGTTATTGGAAGAAATGTCTCTCGGTCCATCATTCCGATTCGAGGTATGATACCATTCATCACAGCCTCCATGTTCAATCCCATTGGCGCCATTGCTAACGCCATTGTATCGAGATCAAATGGGCGTCGAGGGTCTTCAAGCATCGTATGAACAATACTTCTTTCCTGGTAATCTTCGAATTCACCTTCAACCGATCTCGATACACGCTTCATTACATGTTGATGGAGCGCGACTAGAGCATTCCTTTGATCATCTAAACGATCTAACATTTCTTGGATATGTGTAATACATTCCGCAGCTTCTGAGATAGCAAGCCTTCGTCTACCACCAATATGTGTAGCAATTTGAATTGCATTATCAGGTAGTCCATGGACATTCGAGATATTCAATGGGCCACCACGTGGTAATTGTGAATGCTTTGTTCTGAATAAATCAGGGCCAAGATCCATTCTCAGACTGAAGGACTGTTTTACACTGTAAATTCGTTTAGGTGGCCCACCTTTCTCGGAGGCAACTTTCTCAGAATCAACAAATCCAGCTTCTTCAAGCACATTGAGATGTTTGACCACAGCCTGTTGACTTACATCAAGTTGTGATGCGAGTTGTAAAGGGTAGTGAGGCTCGCGAACGAGTCGTTTGAGAATCTCTCGACGTGTATCATTGCTGAGGATGTCGAGCGCGGCCTCGAATCCAATCATTACTTCCCAACCTATGGTTGTGTAGTGGAAGGACCGGTAAAAACTCGATGCTATATTGTAGACGCCTCAACCTGTATCCCAAGTTTTCCAGTCTTCATCATCCGATTCACTCACTGTTGCGTCTGCAATCCTCTTACTGGTCTGTATTCGAACTAATTCCTCTTCCTTTCTGACTGTTGTGTGTTGAGGCATGTCGGTGAATGGTGGCGGCACTTCCTTCACAGGCTTGATTCCTTTTGCCTCCTCAGGTTTCATTTCTCCTTGTCGGATAAGGAACAACTCATCAGTAGTTGGAATCGTGTTGGTGGGCATTGTTATGACTTGATTTCCAAGGGTTTGCGGCCTTTGTTTTCGGGTTAGAAGTTGCACGATTCCAGCAATTGGGAGTAGTAAAACCCCAAAACAACAACCAAAGGAGGCTACCAAGAGAGTAGGCTCTCTTGTTGCAGCAAGATCTCCTTCATGATCATCAACAATATACAATTTAGACGTAGTATTCAGATTTTCAAAAGTAAAAGTCCCAGAATTTTCAGTCGTGTATGTAGCAATCGTATCATAGATTACAGCACCATTACCTCCTGTTCTCGGCGGATGCATCCACGTAGGAGCACCGATTCCCATTTCATTACCTTCAGAATCAAGGATTCTCACATCGTCTTCCAGTGCTTCATCCCCTACTTCTTCGACAATTCGTAGGAGTGTATACGTCCTCCCCGATTGTAACTCTAAATCGAATGAACCCCCATTCTCAACAATCCCTTTGTTCAGCTTTTCAGGATCTAGAATATCCTCGATAGTACTCATCGAGGTTGCAAATGCGATTAATGAAGTTGCGAGCAAGCCTGCCGCCACAAGCGTGATCAAACGAGCCCAAGACCGCCCCATCTTCTCCGCCATACCCTCCAACTGTAGGTGGCTCTCTTGAGTTCTCGTCTTGATTAAGAAACATTCAGATGCTCAAACCGAATTCTGCTAACTTTTCAGGAAGGTAGGTATCAGTGACGAAATCAAGACCATATTTTGCAAGTGCCTGTTGTTCAGCCTTCTTTCCTTCATCCAGCATCATTTGGATTTGTCCCTGCCATTCACTAGTTGCGAATCGAGGATCTGTCAATTCAGCCTTCAATGCTTCAACGTCTTTCGGTGTGAGTTTGTCTGAAGGAAGGTCATATGCTAGTATATCGTCCGCAGTGATTCCAAGATAGGTAGAGCTAGGAGTTGCGAGATATTCTGAAATGTGAGCGGTCTTTATCGCACCGTAAGCAATACTAGCAAAAATTCTGAATGACCAAGGATCACAGTCAGCAAAGACCATTACAGGCTTTTTCCATGTTTCAGACATACGTTTGATCATTCTACGTGTGGATCTGGCCGGCTGTCCCTTAAGGTGAATTAATGCACAACGAGCGGACTCATCGAATCCATTCTCAACTAATCGATCGAACATACCACCGGTTTCGATAGCCATGATGAAATCAATGTCTTCATCAATGAGACGAATTTTTTCAGGTTCAACATTGTAAGGTAGACCATATCCTGAATCACCAACATCGTCCCTGCAGTTGATACGCATCCAATCTCCACGACGATTACGTTCTTCGATAGTTACGTTACCAATCATCCTCGCTCCATCTTCTTCAGGTCTGAGTTTGAAGTCTTCTCGCATACAACGTGTGACGATTTCAAGGTCCTCGGCAATATTGTTACTTTCGTTTTGAGTTCCAAACTTACCTAATCCCCATGCTTCAGAGATGTAGTACATCTCCCTCAGTGTAGAGGATTTGGCCGTATCAATCATTTCTTCAATGAAATCAATCACATGTAAAGCGCGTAGCAGTTGGCGAGCAGAACCAAGACTCGTAGCATCTCGAATAGTCTGTTTTTTTCCATATTTGTAGACACCAAGCTTCTTGTTGAATTCGATATTTGTCTTTGAACGAACAGGCAAAGTCATGGTAGGTGGTTCGCCTTTCAACATCTTGTCATGCATTTCGGCAGCGACTTGATTCAAACTCTCAATGACTTCTTCTCTGGATTTTGCTTCTGACATCACTCATCCCCCCATTCTCCAAGCCCAGTCTGTCTGGAAGTATCAGATTGGGTTGCATCAATCAATTCTTCACGATCTAGTGTTCCGCTATTGTCGACATCATGTTTTGCAATAACTTGTTCAGCACTATTTTGTTCTAATTTCTCACCAATTGGACCAGCCATTGCATTCTGAAGTTCTACAGCATCAAGGTCACCTGAATTATCAGTATCATAATCCATTGCATCGTCAATGGCCAAATTGTTTTCTTCAATTGCTTTTTTTGCTGCAATTTCTTCTTCAGTACGAATTTGTTCAAGGATTTCCTCATCAATCTTCGACGCTCCAATGATATCCCCAGAGCCTCGGAAGAATACTTCTGTTGAATTCCAATCATTATGCTCAAGACCTTGGATTGCGAATTCAATATAGCCTGCATCACCTGGTGCGATAGTATCCAATTTCCAGCACCAAATTCCCTTTACTTCACGACGACCCCCGAGGTCATTTTCGACAAAGTGTGCAGAATCTGTTTCGGGATATTGAGCAAGAATCGAATAAGCGCGAGGTCGAGCAGTATAGTTGTGAATCTTGATTCTACAACGATGTACCTTCGCTTCTTTGTCCCATATGACTTCATCCTCACAAAATACGGCATTCATGATACGAGTGATTACAGGTGCAAGATCAGGCTCTTCTCTTCCAAGTAAACTCGAAGCTTTCTCAGAAATCGCAGGAAGAATTTCGTTGACAAGCTCAAATTTCTCTTGTGCTTTAGCCTTCTGCGCACTCTTTTTTCGATGATTCTTCAGGTGTCGACCAACTTCTTGTAGAGCAAGTCGAATTTCATTGAATACCTCTTCATTATCTGCAACAGCTTCTTTCGCTTCAGAAGTGAATTGAACATTCGTACTTGCAAGATGGACAAGAATTGTTGCTGCACCTTTTGGTACACCCTTTCCTCCAGGTTGCTCCAATCCGTAACCTTTCCAAGCAACCGCCTCAATGGCTTTTGTGAGTAGACATCCTCCTTGTTGATACATCAAGGGAACACGATTTGCGAACCGCAATACATCTACTGCACCATCAGCAGGTATGTCTTCACGTCCGAAGATTAAGCCCACTTCTACTTGGAATGGATTGCCTAGAGAGACATTTGGGGCACGAGTTACGGTTGCTACGAAAGCCGAGTCGACCGCTTTGGACAACCCCTTCTTGATTAGAAGATCTTCAATTGGAGACAGACAGTCAGTCGGTGGTGGCATAAGCCGAACAGTGTTGAAAGCATTCAGAATCCTTTGAGCTCCTTCAGGTGTAACTTCACTTGGCTTTGCAGCTGATTCTACATCTGCATGAGCGAGTACTTCTTTCATCGCTCGCATTGGAACTCCAGAAAATGTATGCCGAAGGAAAGAACTCATTCGCTTTTCTGTACTGTCTCTCAATAACCGATTCATTGCACCGATTTCAATTCCATGTGGATGAGGTTTGATGCTTCTTACAGGGCGAGGAAGACGATCAGTAACCCGCTCAGTAACGAATTCTTCAATGATTTCTTGATTCTCATCAATTGCTCGATATCGGATAGTTGCATGTGGATTTACGATTGAGGTCATACGCAAATACTGACCTACACTCTTGCGGCCTCGCTGGAATTTTGCTTTCATAGGAGCCTCAACTTTCAGTCCATGCTCCACAGGCATCCCTTCATGGTCAAGAAAATCATGAGTTCGTTCTCTATTTGAGACAAGAGCCGCGTTTTTCTTTGTATCCAATCCAATATCCATTTGCAACGCAGTCGCTTCTTTGGAGATTTTCGATGTCACCCGTGTTGTTTTACCAGTGGTCAACTGACTATACATTACTACGCCTGTAATCCCTATTCCTTGCTGCCCTCTAGTTTGTCGGATGGTGTGAAACCTTGAACCAAAAAGGAGGCTTCCGAACACTTTCTCTATTGATTTGGAAGGAATTCCTGGACCATTGTCTTGCGAGATCATAATGACTCGGTCCGGTTTTTTCGGAACCTTTCGGAGCTCAATTGAGATGTCAGGGAGAATTCGATGTTCTTCGCATGCGTCAAGAGAGTTGTCTACAGCCTCTTTGACTGCTGTGATAATTGATCGCTGAAGCGTATCATAACCTAGGAAATGCTTGTTCTTTTCAAAGAACTCACTGATGCTTGCTTGCTTCATTGTGCTGGTCGTGCGCTTTGCCAATGAGACACCCCCTGCTGCGGTCCTCCCACGGCCGAATGCCGTAGGGCCACTCACAGAACGAAGAGATTCGTTTGTCGAGGGTTATTGAAGTATCATCATTGAAACATTCGTCAACTTGGGAATATGGCTACTATTACTGAATTTCATCATTATTCACGGTGGTAACCACTACCTCGCTCGATTTCTGAAGCACGGTAGAGTTGCTCAAGGAGGACGACAGCGGCCATTTCGTAAGTCATCGTTAAGGGTCCGAGACCTAGAGTATCATGTTCACTAGTAAATCCGTTTTCCCACCCATCAACAGGCCCAACTGCAAGATGAATTGTTTTCGCACCACTTCTCCATTTATTCCATCGTTGAACGATATCCATTGTTGAAACAGATGAAGCATTTTCATCAAGAAGAATCAATATCCCATTTTCCGATTCTTTCAGTAGACGATTTCGATATGTATCATGATTCATGCGTGAAGGATGACGTATTAGACGAACCCCCCGGGGCTCCAATCGTTCTGCATACATGTCAATCAGGTGCGTGTAAGCACGATCTCTTGCTTTACCGTGGATGTGGACCACGATGCGCGCCATGAGTTGCGGTAATGAAGACAGTATTTACTATCTTCAATCCACTCTATCATTCATTGTTAATCCATTAGTCAATGCTTGAAAGACCCCCACCCACTCTCAATCATCATGGGATGGTGGCCTTTCAACCGAAGACGTCCTGCTGCTAGCAATGACGACCCCCATATGCGTGGCTCTCGAATGTGGTTAATCGATCTCCAAGAGGCTTGTGAGCGAGAATATCAAAATCCTGCCGCAGGTAAGGTAAAAGTCAGAGAATTACAAGTTGAATGGACTGAAGCTCATTCACGCGGAGAGATTAGTGATGAACTGCTTGAAGGACTGGATCGGCGAGCTTTTCGACTGATACGAGCTAATCCTGAAGAATGGTTACGATGGCTTGACGACATTGAGTTTTGGAAACCAGGATGGCGTGGGGACGACGGAGTACCAACCACGGATTGAAGACCTACCTCTCTTTGCACTGTTCATGCTCCTATGGGTGCTTCTCTTCATTGGAGTCGCCTTTGCTCTTTTCGTCTATGCGCGTCACCAACCATTCCCCGAACATGGTTTCACTGCAGGTGGAATTTTCCTTTTTGTTGGTTTTGTGCTCTACATCGCTATGGGTGCTGAACGGGCAACTAGTCCCATTGTCCCCCCAATTCTTGCCATTTTTTTCGGAGGTTTCTTCACGATAATTGGTGGTAGACACATGGCCCGTACTCAACGTGATGTCATAGTCGCTCCATTTAGCGGAATACTCCTTGTAGCTGGAATTATCGGACTAGCCACTTTGGATTGGATAGAGCAAACCACTGTTGAGCAAATTGGGAATTTTGTTATCGCCTCACTGTTTCTTTTGCTTGAGATGTATTTGCTATTCAGAGGCTTAGTAGTTGGCGTTCAAGGCGTTACATGGTCACAATCTGGACTTCGTCAGATTCAACGAGGATTAATTCACGGACCTCGTGGAGCTATTGCTCACTTTGAACGCTCTTGGGATATGCAAGATCCTGTTCTGAATGTAATGGCTCACGCTGCTTTAGCTAGAATTCACAACTCAATTGGTGATTTATCAGAATCAGAAATGCACGAGGATCGACTTCGTCGTCTTGGCGGTTGGGATGTCGTAGATTCTTCTTGGATTGCAATTATTGAATCAAGCCTAGATCCACAGTCTCAGCGTTCTGAATTTCACTCAGAAGAGTAACATTTGGTGATACACCAAAGACAGGCATTGATAACCCCCAAAAACCATTGATATGGTGTGGATTGGGATATTTCGCGTGATTCTTGGAGCAATGGTTCAGTACTTTTCTGGATTTTAAGCACCTGGTTTGGAGCTAACTTGATTCTACAAGCTGCATGGATGGGCTTGTATGGAGTGCCGTTGGATGCCCAGATTTTGTTTGAGGCATTTGGGCCCTATGCTTGGTGGATTGCCGGCATCGAAGTATTTCTTTGGACGATTCTTTTGATAGTCGCCTCCCGTCGCCTGTTCTCGAAGTTTCGTAACTCATCTTCCAAACATGCGCATTCAAGAGCCGTCGAGCCTGCATGATGTTCAGGAATACAGATGGTACGAATCACAAGGGTCCACACAGGTAATGGCGATGGAGGAGAGACAAGCCTCCTGACAGGCGAACGAGTCCCCAAGTCAAATGCACGGGTTGAGTTGTATGGAACAATCGATGAGCTGAATTCTCTCATTGGTTGGGTTCGGATGGAACTTTCTCGATTGCCGAAGCAACATTCCGATGGAGGAGTCCGTGTGCCGGCCCTTCGTATTGAAGAGGAATTAGATCCTATGCTTTCAATTATTCAACAGGAATTGTTTGACATTGGAGGCGAATCTGCAGGCACTCCTAGTGCTTTACCTGAGCAAATGGCTCTTGTTGAGATGAAACATGCCGATCGTCTTGTACAAGAGATGAATCATTGGACAGATCAACAATCTCCCCTCAATTCATTCATTTTACCATCAGGTTCACCTGTTGTTGTGGCTCTCCATGTAGTGCGCACAGTCGTTCGCCGTTCTGAGAGATGCGCAGTCAATCTGATTGAACTCGAGGGCGAAGATGCCGTTCGCCCCGTGGTTCTTGCTTATCTCAATCGACTTTCGGATTGGATGTTTGTTGCCGCACGCCATGTCACACAAGCACTTGCTGAAGACGAGGTCCTTTGGGTGCCTTTGGGTGCAAGAGACTCAGAGGCCTAAAATTCGGCGTGCATTCTGCAGAATCCCTATCTCATCAGGAAAGGTAATCCACTCCATTGCTTCATCAATTTCAACCCACATGTGATCTCTATGTTCGTGTGATATTATTACCTCGAAAGTTTCAGTTTTTGCAGGAAACCAATGCACTTGTTTTTCTTGCTTAATTCCTCGACGAGAGTAGGCGTATTGCGTAGTTTGTGACCAAGTGCCGATTATTTTAGCATCAGAAATTCCAGTTTCTTCCTTTAATTCTCTTAATGCAGTTTCACGTAAACTGGAGTCAGAGTCTTCAACATGCCCTTTTGGAAATCCCCAATGGCCCTGAGGATAGCGAAGTAGGAGTATTAGATCGCCGTTAGCAAGAATAAGCCCACAAGAAGTCTCCATGATTACCCACGAACATCACTCCACCTTCACTCTTCGGCCGAAAGGGACTTGAAACCATGTCCAAAGCCGAGACTCATGTCAGGCCGCCTCTCGATGTTACAGAGCATCGAACCCCATCGAGTCCTGACAGACGGAGATCTTGATGGAATTACATCAGCAGGAATCTTGTTGCGGGCGTTTCCAAATCTGATTGTGGAGTTCGGACATCCTGGGGGAATTCGAGCGGGTGTCTTTGATCATCTAATTGATTCTCATACAATCATATGTGATCTTCCAAGCCACCCAACATGTGGAGCTGTAATTGACCATCACCAAACAAATAGCGCTGATATTGAAGGAGTCCTGAATCTTTGGCAAGCAACTCCATCTGCTGCGCGCATAGCCTTCGAAATAGTAAGCGAGTCGCAAGATGTTTCTGATTTACAAGAGATGATTGATTGGGTAGATATTCTCGATGGAGGTAAGATTTCTCGAGAAGATTTTCTTTCAAACCATCCAATGGTTGTTCTTAGTCGGAGCATTGAGGCCTCTGAACGACCAGAAGCAGCACAGAGGGTTGTGAGAGGTATAGCAGAGGGTTGGGGCATTGAACGAATTCTTGCCGATCCATTAGTTGTTGAATCGATTCATAGAAGAGAGAAGGAAGCCTCAAAGATTACATCAATAATCGAAGAATCTCTTATTGTGGTTAATCGTATTGCTATTGTCCGATTTGATGGAACAGGAATTCGAACAAATGGATATCGAATAACTGCTGAAGCCGGCGATGATTGTGATGCATGCATTGTTATTCATGGGGATGTGAACGGCTCTTTGAATGGTACAAAACCCCCACTCAGCGCCTCCTTTTACACAAATTCATTCCTTCATCCAAATGGTGGTTTAGTAGATTTAACTCATCTTGCAACAACTTTCGATATTCATGGAGGGGGTCATAAGGATGCATGCGGCTGTCGAATCCAACCTCTCAGCGAGAACGGAATCAGTGAAGATCGTAAAGTTGAGACAATAGATGTAAATCGAAATATTGCCGTTTGGGTAGACAAATGGACAAATGAACGGACTAGAAATATCCGCTTCAAGGCTGGATAATCTGAATTGCGCGAAGGAATCCAAGAAACATCACAGCAATTAGAAGTGCAAGCATTAGATTTCCAGCACGTTGATGAATGCTCTTCATTTTTGCATTTGATGATTTTTCTTCTCTTTGTTTGACTACACGCTTCCCGGTTCTGGTCATGTAGAATGTCAGTATAGCCAGGGTTAAGCCCAGCCAACCATGAAGACTAAACAAATCACTCACCTCAGCATCAAGGTTGACATATCGATGAATATCAGCAAAAATTGCTAACAAAATAACGCCAAGAATAGCTGGTAGTGCCCACCGTCCTTGACGTTCATGTTCAGCAATAATTTCTTTTCGATTTCGATTGCGAATTCGTGACCATGCTCCTCCGCGCTTGAGACGAATTGCTTTGATTGTACTCCAATGACGATATAACCAGAACCCGAAAACGGTTGCAACTAGGGGATGAAGCAAGAGAATCACGAAATCCACCGCTTCCATGAGTTGTGGGAAGAAGGTTCAGAACATCATTCTGAGGGTCTAAAATCACCGAACACAGCGAATCGTTGATGTATCCCGGCCGTGGGCACTCGGTCGTCGGGAAGTGTTGAGTATGGAAACCTACCTGCGAGATTGCATCGAAGCAGGTCGTCGTGCAGGCGATGATCCTAATTCTCGCAGCCGTCAACTCGTCAATCATCCATCTTTCACTTTACTCGATAAATCGTGGAAGCCGGTAGCGATGGCCATAGTGCAGAAAGAAGAACCACGCAATCCGGAAGAGGAAGTTCAGGTTAAGGCAACTCGACGACGCGGTGTTCGTCGACGTGGAGCTCGTGGCGCGAGCGGAATCGAAGCCTTTCTTGAATCCGTTGATAATATTCGAAAATCATCAGAAAGTCCAGCATACCGTCTTGCAGTTTTACTAATTCACAAAGGCCGTGATCCGAAATCATGGAAGGATGAAGACAATTCCCTCATCGATGAGTTACGTTCTACTTGTAATTCAGGAGTCCACCCAGTATGGGCGCAAGCAGCGAGAGAATGTCCACTAATTGCGATGCTGGGGGCTTTTCCAAGTATGGAATCTTCAACCAAAGAAGAAAAACAGAATCTAGATTGGATTGAAGGTTTGAGACGAGATCCTTCCGATCTCGAAGGGTTAGGACGATGGTTAGAGAGCGTAGAACATATTGAATTGGACTCTAAATCAATTCTTGATCTTCAACGACTCGCAAAAGGTCTCCAAGGTCGAATTCGCTTGACTCAAATTCGTAAAGATTCCCCTAAAGTATTGAGTACATCTTCAACACCCTCCTTAGCCCTCATCGATACCCTACTTCATCTTGCAGCTAATCAACCACTTCTAGCAATAGAACGAGTTGAAGGAATTGATTTTAACGAGTCAAACCTACAATCCATTTCTATCGATTTGCATCATCTAGCAAGATTACAATCTGGTAATTTCGATGCTTGGAATCATTGTGCATGTGTTGCGGGAGGTGATGCTTTGTCTTCAGCCATGTTAACTGCAGCGTGGACAGTTCCAATTGAACAAGAAAATCTTGATCTGTCTACCATTGAATCAGGAATCCTCCACCTCGAGAAAAATAATTTGAGAGTTCCAGACTCTCTCCAGTGGATGCTTATTCGCACCTTTGCCAACAAAGGAGATGTCGAAGAGGCTACACAACTTATCATGGATGCTAAAATTGAGGACTCCGCCTCTTTCATAGCAGCATCTCGCATTGCTAAGGGTCATGAAGCATTGATTAAACGCCTATGTGAGATTGCAACTAATTATGACACAGATACTTGGGAAATTATTGTCGCAGAGGATGAAACCCCACCACAGATTAGGGCATGTTGTGCCACTCTTCTCTCTGAATTTTGTTTAACAGATTCAACACTTACCCGAGTAATTGAGATTCTTGTGAATGGAAACGACATTGAATCCTTAGCCCAAGTAATTTTCAAGAATGAGATTCAAGGTAGCGAACACCCCTATCCTATCTTACTTGCATCTTCACTTGCTCCTGCTAGCCTTTCAACTGAAATTATCTCTTGGATTCAGGAACAGGCGATAGAAGCACATGACATCATCGAATCTGCAAATCCTCCATCTTATCTCTCGATAAACGAAGCAGCATTAATTCGTTTACTCGATGGCGCTCGTGCTGATCTGGAGGAGATTCAAGGACGCCTTCCAGAGAGTGGTTCAGAAGTTCTTCGAGAGGCTCGACGTGCTTTGATGGACGGCGGAGATGGTCTGGTTCGCGAGCAACGGGTAGATACACTAGAATCTTCAATTAATGAGTCTCCTCTTCCTGAACTTGAGCGATCATTATTCCTCGCAATCGTCGATTTACTTCGAATGAATCGAGTTAACAACGATGTGCAAATGACAGATGAAGACCGAAAAGAACGAGCGTATACCATACTTGATACCCTCATCTCAAACCGATTCACTGCCCGTTTCTTTCCCTTAATTACGGATTTGATTATGGAGCATGAGGTCCCCTCTCCTCAACTAGTCACCTGGTTTCAAAAATACCACTCTCGATCAGAATGGGCTCCAGTCGCTAATGCCGCAATTTTTGTTCGTGAAGGCCGCCATCTTGATGCAGCCCGCCTTTACAAACAAGCGGCTCCACGTTTCCAAAATCCTCCACATCGGGACTTTGAACGAGCAACTCTACTTTATCGTAAAGCATTGATTAATTTCGCACTTTCAAAACGTTGGTCAGAGGCAGTGGATCTTCTTGATGAACATGAGGAATTAGCTGCTACAATCACATCTCGTTTCCGTCTTTATCTGAGAGTATCGTATGCCTTTGAGAAGATGCCAAAATCAGGGTCCAGAAGCAAACGCTCTCGCAATTTACCCAAACATATGATTCTCGATTTTGCGGATTCACGCCTACCTTCTATTGAATCCGACACATCTGATGATGATGGCTCAAAGAGGAGAGAGCGAGAACGTCGAAAGGAGGATATCATCGAGTCTCTAATGGTTTATCCTTCTTCACGTACTTTACCAGAAGAGCCCTTCATTGGAAGAGTGCGTGCAGCATTGAATCATATACAACGCGTAACATCGTCTCGCAGATATCACATTGAGACTCGTTTCCGTAATGCATTGAATGATTTCGCTCGTCCTGTTGAAGTATACAATATTGCTAATGAGGTAGCATCTGAAGACCCACTCCGTGCATTGAGAATGATGGAGCACGCCATAGGCGTTAGTTCACATTACAATCTTCGTGAACAAGCATCGTTACGGGCATCAATGGATGCAATGTATCAGCAATATGAGAACCAAATCCCTGTGAAAGACCGTCGTGGATTCAATTCTCTCAACCTTCCTCCATTAATTGTTATTGATACCAATCTCCTCCTTGATGGCCTTGCATCGGAGATTCTTCGAAGAATGGCAGTCGACAGGAATGGTTTGATGAATCCAAACTCATCTTTGATGTTCCACCAAATTCTTCGTCATCGTGCTAATATGAATCAAATTCGGACATTCGTACCGGCTACTGCTCTCAATGAATTTAGATCACGAATAATGAATGTAGACACTGGAAAATATGATCCTCAAAAAGCGCTGAGTCTAATTTACAATGTTCGTCGTCACATCAACATCGATGCCTATCACGCAATTATTACGCCGCAAGTGCTTGAAGAAATCCACCTTGAAATCCTTGAGGAGTTTAGAGATTGGCCAGCGCCTGCTGATGAAGGATTCCACGAAGCGATTCTTGCTCAGACCACAGATGTAGTAAATTTCTTACAAACACATCATTCAATCTACGAGCAGGTGACGCTTTTCAAAGCACGTAGAGGCGGCGCAGATAAGCGAACAACTCCAACTGAAAATGGTATGGAAATATCGGATGCTGGCATCTTCCCTGAGCCCGGGGATCTTGATATTATGAAGACGGCATCAAAACTCACATCTGATTGTCTTGAACGGATAGGTGCTGTAGTCATAGCAACTCGTGATTCTGACTTTACCTTACTTGCTCGTGCACTTGAGGAAACTCTAGGTGTGGGTGTTGCTAAGAATGCCATTGAGTTGGCACAGTGGTTGTGAAATGTCTCGCATTGATGTGAAAGTTGAAGCAGATAGTGATCTGCTAACCGTCCTACGAACGGTTCATGACAACGCAACTAGTAATCGTCTAAGACGTATGATTGATCATGGGCGGGTACATATCGAAGGAGAGGTATGCAGAGTCGCTAGAACTCCAGTTAAAGTGGGGCAACAAATTTCGATTCTTCCACGTGCGCAGGGGGATGCTCCAAAGCGCCAATCTCGTAGCTCTCTTGAATTACCAACAATCCTCTACGAGGATGAACGTTTACTGGTAGTTGACAAACCCGCAGGTCTCCTTTCGGTTACCACCTCAAGAGGGAAGGAAAAGGATACGATGCATGCTCGTGCTTTCGAATATGCTGCATTTGAGGGAGGGAGGGTGTTTATCGTTCATCGTCTCGATCGAGAGACTTCAGGATGTATGCTATTCGCAAAGGATGAACGGACCAAACGCCAACTTCAGGAACAGTTTGCGGACCGTTCTATTCAGAGAATCTATCATGCGATTCTTCTCGGTCATTTGCCAGAGGAAACAGGACTTGCAAGGGATTGGATTCAGGAGTCGAAAGATCTCCGTGTCAGAATTGCTCCACATCGTAATGTTGCGAATGCAAAGGAGGCCATTACACATTGGAGAGTTGAGGATATATCAGAAACACATTCCATTGTTCGTCTTGATATTAGGACGGGAAGAAGGGCCCAAATTCGCCTTCAGATGGCTGCACGTAATGCACCGGTTGTTGGCGATACTATGCATGGCCAAGGTCGTTCTAAAACAGGACGGCTGTGTTTACATGCCTCGTCACTGAGATTCATCCATCCAAATGGAGAAACCCTTCAGGTAGAATCCCAGATTCCAGATATCTTCCGTCGTGTAATGAAACGTGGTCATTGAACAGTTCGTTGCCACACTCCAATATATCGATCAATATCTGGCCAATCATCAAGCACAATTGCTTGAAAGAACACCACATCTAATGAAGAGAATTTTTGCATGAGCCATTTTCGAGAAAGTGGCCAGGGAAGAGCCATCACTTCCTCGGTCCGATCAGTTGCTTCTCTCCCGATACTAATCAAACGTCCTTCGGGTTTGAGTAATGTTGGAAGTACATCTGCTGCTTCTTCTCGTATTTCAGTAGGTATTGCTTGTAAGATGTGTATTTCTACCACTAGATCGAAATTTTCAATCCAACTTTCAGGAGGATTAGTTACATCTTCAACCTCCCAATGGACAGATGAGTCTGAGAATCGGTCTTTGCACCAAGCAATACATGAATCGGACAGATCAAAAGCAACAACCTTCCAACCCATTTTTTCCAGATATACAGCATCATCTCCAAGTCCGCATCCCACCATTAGTGCACGACCCGGCGGAAGAGCTTCGCGTTCCAACTCATCTCTTAGGATTGGATTAACACCCATTCTTGCCCAAGGAATCTGTTCAGAATCTCTGTGAGCACTGGCATAGAGGTCCTCAAACCAACGGAGTGGCTCTCCGTCATTCTCAGCAGCTACGGAAAGTGCTTGCAAGCGCTGCTGGATATCATCATCCTCTTGTCTTTCGGCCCAATCATCATCCATACAGATTCACCCTAAATGTAAGAGATTAGAAATGACCTCATCTATCGATTCAAGATCTAGATTAGATTGAGCAGTAAACCCATCAGCTAATCGTTTGATTTCGATATTCCCTGACTCAATATCTCGTTCACCGATAATCATAACCAAATCTACACCCATTCCATTCGCCCAGCGCATTGCTCGTTTTAGCCCCCTATCTCGAACCTCAAGGTGAACTTTGTGACCCTTGTCTCGTAACCCCCCTACAATTGGCAGGACTTGTGCATGGACATCTTTGAGAGGAATCACTGCGATTTGCCCTCGCTCTTGTTTCTGAATACTAACATTCTCATTTTCCATTGCTAGTAACACCCTATCAAAACCCAACCCAAATCCACAACATGGGTCCAAATCAGGCTGATCGAATAAATGCATTAGACGATAAGATCCTCCACCGAGAACCTGACTTTCTCCTCCAAGTGAGGGTACATGGAACTCAAAGACCATACCAGTGTAGTAATCTAGACCGCGAGAAATAGTAAAGTCAATTTCGAGTTTTGGGGGAGTGGGCGCTAAGGCCCCAACGGCACGAATAGTTGCCTCAAAATCATCCAATATATCTCTCCAAATTTTGAGCCATTCTGCATCACCTTGAAACATCTCTCGAGCGGTTTCTATAGGGTCTCCTTCCCGCTGAATTTTACCCGAAGCACCAACGAAATTTGCCAACAAATCCATCCAATCATCACTGATATCCATTGCAATATTATCTTGGAACATATCCCAGAATCCGGAATAATCTCCTTTGTCAAGGAGGCGCATGGCATCGCCAACAAAGTCCTCCGAATCGCCCCAATCATCTATTCCTGCTTGCTCCAATATTCTCCTAAGGACGCCCACATGCCCAATTCGGACAGTCCAGTCCTGTAATCCAGTGGCCTGCATCATCCGAATAGCGAGTGCTATTACTTCCGCCTCAACTAGCGGTCCAGAAGCTCCAATGTGTTCGATACCGTATTGGTAGAATTCCCTGTACCGTCCTTTTTTGGATTCTTCATATCGGAAACATTGCCCGAAGTAAGATAGCCGAAGTGGCTTGGCATTTGCACGCATTGAATCAGCAACCATTCGCATAACAGGGGCCGTTAATTCAGGACGAAGTGTGAGATCTCGATTCGATCGATCTTTGAATGCATATAACTGATTGACAACTTCAGGCCCAGATTTTGCTGTAAACAAATCAAGACGCTCGAAGATTGGTGTTTGTACTCGATTATATCCATGACAATTAGCAACGCTATCGAGCCCACGCTCAAGCGCTAAACGCTCTGCCATTTCTTTCACACCGAAGTCACGTGTACCTCGGGGGCGCTCAACCATGCTCGCCTACTTTGGACTAGGGTTCATCAGCCTTCGTCCATTGAGCATTAGGAGATACAACAAGACAGAACCAAATACGAATGCAGCAGATTTCCAATAGGAATCGATTGATTCCCAAGAAAGAAACTCGTATGT
>PATC01000047.1 GCA_002712285.1 Methanobacteriota archaeon | reverse complement strand
TCTTGAGATCGGTGCAAGAATGGGAGGGACATGTATTCCAGAAGTTTGTGGGACATGGTGGGGCGTGAACCTGTATGGTATAGCGCTTGATTTAGCAACTGGAATAGAGCCTGAAATCCCTCAAAATCCAATGGGTCAACCCTGTGCTGCACACCTCCTTTGGAGTGACCAGAATGGAATCTTCAGAGGGACTGGTGAGCTTGATCAACATCTTCAGTGGGATCTTGATATTACAGAAGGAGAGAAAATCTACAAATTCATCTCGGGGAATCTAAGAATTGGCGATGTTATTGTCACAGCAAATACTGTTGAAGAAGCGGAAGACATTGTTAGTTCTGCAGCTTCTAACTTTAGGAGAGATTTGAATGTCGAAAGATAAAACCCTAATCAGCGTGGTAATTCCATGTTACTGTAGTGCAGATTGGATTCCAGAGCTCGTTGATAGAATCCTAGATTCAACGGATTATCCTACAGAAATTATCCTAGTCAACGATTCCTCTCCAGATGACGGAGCAACATGGACTGCGATTAAAGAACTTGACAAAAGAAATGTAATTGGAATTGACTTACAATTTAATGCAGGTCAATTCTCCGCTCTATTATGTGGTATGAGTAAGGCTAATGGAGACATAATTGTCACTATGGATGATGATTTACAACACCCTCCAGAGGAGATACAAGTGCTGCTTTCTTCACTAATTGAACGAGAAGATTTAGACTGCGTAATCGGTAGATACAAATCAAAAAAACATGGTATAATCCGCAATTTAGGCTCATCATTAGTACGAGCCATCTACCACAGAGCATCGGGAAAACCCAAGCATCTTACAATGGGTTCATTTCGCGCCATGAGACGTTCAGTTGCTGACGCAATGATACGACATCGAACGAACCGCCCTGTATTTGGACCAATTCTCTTAGCATCAACAAGACGAATCGAAAACGTAGACATACAACATCATACTCGACCATATGGAAAATCAGGATACAGGCTAAGACAATTGGTAAAGACCACTATGGACAACCTATTCGATGCAACAACTGCTCCATTGCGAGCATTCAGCATAATGGGAACTCTGATTGCTATGGGGAGTGCAGGTTTTGGAATAGTATACCTCTACAGGTATCTCGAGGGAGGAATTGGAGTCCCAGGATTCACTACAAATGTTCTCTTGATCTCTTTCTTCGGAGGTATTACACTTCTTGGACTCGGGCTCATCGGAGAATACATCGATCGGATAGTTAGAGAAGTTCGTGGTCCCCCACGCTGGCATATTCGAGAGACTGTTGGAAATGACTTTGACAATGAAAATGAGGGCAACAATCTTGATGCATAGTCCTACGATGGCTGGATATGGGTAAAGAAATCTGTGGAGTTGTCCTCGCGGGCGGATGGGGAACTAGACTCCTTCCTTTAACGACTTCAATCAACAAGCATCTGATGCCTGTTTACGATGAGCCAATGATCTGTAAATCGGTGGCTACACTCAAGAGAATGGGTATCAAAGATATCATGATTGTACTTGGAGGATATTCAGGAAATTCATTCTTTGCACTTCTTGGAGATGGCCATCGTTACGGACTTGACATTCGTTATGCCTACCAAGAACAAGCAGGAGGAATCGCGGAGGCACTCCGCCTGACACAAGGATTCGTTGGCGAGCGTAACGTAGCGGTCATTTTGGGAGACAACGTGTTCGAGGATTCAATGAAGAAATATGCAGATGCGTTCCTCGACGACGATGAAAATGAATGTTATCTATTTCTTCGTGAAGTCGAGGATCCAGAATCGTTTGGCATCGCATGGTTAGATGATTCAGGTTCTATTGTCGACATGAAAGAGAAACCGAATCGCCCGGATTCTAACCTCGCTATCACTGGCCTTTACTTGTACAGTTCACGTGTTTTCGAATTAATAGACCACAGTGTCGAAACTATTGGTTATTCATCGCGCGGAGAGCTTGAAATCACTGACATCAACCGTTTCTTCATGGAGAGGGGACTTGCAAAGGGCTGTCACTTCGAATGCCACTGGGCAGACTGTGGCACCATCGATGCTCTTCTTGAAACCTCCAACTTGATGAAGGAATGGGGCAAGGGACGTTGGTTACCCCCAATGGGGGAATGAACGTGCGAATACTAATTACTGGTGGTTGCGGATTCATCGGCTGCCATACAATCAAAGAAGCCTTAGCGAGAGATGACATTGAACGATTAGTGAATCTGGACGCCCTAACATATTCAGGAAATCCTGAGAATCTCACTGAAATTGAAGACGATAGATATCGATTCATCCATGGCTCAATCAACGATGGAGAAAAACTCAATTCTGTACTAATCGAAGAACGAATTTCTGTAATCCTTCATCTCGCTGCTGAAAGTCACGTGGATCGTTCAATCGACTCTGTACAACCATTCATTGAAACGAACATCGATGGGACGCGAACCATCCTCGAAGCAATCCATAACCTGAAGAAAAAAGGCATGGAGATTCACCTTATCCACGTCTCTACTGATGAGGTTTATGGGAGCCTAGGGCCTGATGATTCCGCATTCACGGAAGACACCCCACTAGACCCACGTAATCCCTATGCCGCTACTAAAGCATCATCTGATATGATGGTTCAAGCATTTGTCAACACACACAAGATAAGTGCTGCAACCACCCGATGTTCCAACAACTATGGACCTAATCAATTCCCAGAGAAACTCATTCCACTGATGACACTAAATGCCATGGAAGGAAAATCGCTCCCAATCTATGGCGATGGTATGCAAATAAGAGATTGGATTCATGTTCAAGACCATGCACGCGGTATCCTCGCAACAATGGATGGCCTGTTAGATGGTCGACTTGCATCAGGAGAAGTTGTCAACTTCGGGGCAGACAACGAGATGCCAAACATCGAGATAGTACACGCAATTATCCAATTAACTGGTGCATCTGAATCTCAGGTAGAATATGTAACTGACCGCCCAGGGCATGATCGAAGATATGCTATGGGGTTCGAAAAAGCAGAACGTATCCTAGGGTGGAAGCCAGAAATCGATTGGACAATCGGCATGAAGAACACAGTAGAGTGGTATCGCGATAACCCAGAATGGGTTGATTCAGTCCGTTCGGGAACCTATCGTGAATGGATTGAGAAGCACTACGGGTGACATATTTGACCCTTAATGAGAAGTGGAAGAATCTACCTGAAAAATTTCGTTTCATCCTCGTAGGAGGTTGTGGTGTTGCCATTGGATGGGTAATTTACAATCTCATCTACATACTCTTACCGGATGTAGACAATCGTGCAACAATCGCCTGGATACTGGGTTATTTTGTCGCTGTGATAAGGCAACACGGACTTCACTATTGGCTCACATTCACTGATTCCACAGACCCTTATCTCCGATCCCTACTTACAGCATACGCGGCATATTCAGTTGGAGGTGTGCTGACAACTCTGCTAAACTACTTCCTCAATGAATCAATGGGCCTACACTACCAGCTAGCATGGGCAATTTCAGTTGGGAGTAGTGTTGGGATAAATTACGTACTACTTTCAAGATTCGCATTTGGAACTAGAAAAGAAGAATAATATGATGATACTGAGAGCATATAGACCTTGAAAAATATACACTTTTCAAGAGGGAAAAATGCCACGATGGAATGCAATCTTTCAAGGAACGTATAGACCGCATTCGGGGTAAGGCCTCGGCCGGTGATGGACATGGTGGACCAACTTCCTAACCTCGGACGCGAATCAGAAATGCTCTCTGCTATGGGTCTCAACTCTATGGACGATTTATTTTCTGATATTCCAAAAGCAGTGCAACGGAGTGCTCCGCTGGATCTTCCGCCACCGCAGACAGAGGAAGAAATCTGGAGAGATGCACAACGACTTCTTTCTTCAAATGTCCCAGTAAATAGTCGGCCTTCATTCATCGGCGCGGGACTCTATGCAAACCATGTGCCAGCCATGGTCCCGATGTTGGCAACAAGAGGAGAGTTCCTTACCTCATATACGCCATATCAGCCAGAAGTTAGCCAAGGAATGCTACAGGCGATGTGGGAGTTCCAGACGATGATCTCTGAGCTTGTTGGACTCCCTGTTGCAAACGTGAGTATGTATGATGCAAGCACAGCTGCAGCAGAGGCGCTAACAACTGCCGTTCGTGTTCTGAATCGTAAAGTCGAGCAGAAGGATACAGTGTATGTTTCCGAGTTAGTACCCGAGCATCGATTCAGTGTAATCCAGAACTATACTCAAGGCGGAGGCATTGAGGTTAAGAGACTCCCCCACAGAGAAGATGGTTGTCTTGACATGGAAGCAGCGAAAGTTGCCACTGGTTCGTGTGCAGTGTATGTTGAACAACCGAATGCCTTTGGTATCGCTGATGAAGGAATTACATTACTCAAAAACATGCTCGGTGAGAATACTGCACTCATCGTTGGAGTAAATGTAGTCAGCCTTGGACTGATGGAAGCACCAGGACACTACGGTGCAGACATCGTAGTGGGAGAAGGACAACCATTTGGAATTGGGCCAACTGGAGGCGGCCCTATTTACGGGATTTTTGCGTGTAAGCAAGCTTTCATCCGGCAAATGCCAGGGCGTATTGTTGGACTTTCACACGACTCCGATGGACAACGAGCATTTACACTAACTCTGAGTACAAGAGAACAGCACATTCGACGGCATCGAGCAACCTCCAATATATGTTCCAACGAGACATTGATTGCACTTATGGGTGCCATGCACATGGCTCTCCTTGGACCGAGTGGACTCGAGATTCTGTCAACTCGTAACGCAGCAGCGGCTATGCTTGCTGAAGAGAAACTCTTGGAAATTAAAGGCGTAAATGCTGCCCATCCGGAATCAACACACTTCAACGAATTCGTTATCCGTCTTCCAGGATCGGCTGATGATTTGTGTCAGCATCTAGACCGCAGAGGAATCACGCCTGGTTTACCTATTGAGATACTCTTCCCCGATATGTCGAACAATCTCTTGTTAGTATCCTGCACCGATCAGACATCTGAGGGAGATATCACCGCTCTAGTTGCCGGCATATCTGGATGGATCGAGGAGGTGAAGGCATGAGCGATATCTTTGCCTTCAATGGTTCACAGGAGGCAGGTTATGCACAGCCTGCACCAATCGCTGATCCTGATTTAGCAAAGGCTCGAATCCCAGCATCCCTCCGTAGAGCAGAACGGGCTGGTTGGCCAACTGCAAGCGAGCCAGAATTAGTCCGACATTACACTTGGCTGTCTCAAAGGAACTTCGGGATTGATACTGGATTCTACCCGCTTGGTTCCTGCACCATGAAACATAACCCTCGTGTAAACGAGAGAATCGTCCAACTCGCCGGAATTAATGATATCCATCCACTTGCTCCAGCACATCATTTGCAAGGACTGATGGCTATTTACTATGAAATGCAAGAGATGCTAGGGCATTGTGCTGGCATGGATGAGGTTACACTTCAACCAGTAGCAGGTGCTCAAGGAGAATTCACAGCAATCCGCTGTATCCAAGAATATCATCGCAGTATCGGCCATTCTCATCGCGATAAGGTCATTGTCCCAGATTCAGCTCATGGAACAAATCCTGCCAGCGCCGCCATGTGTGGTTACTCAATCATCGAAATCCCCTCGGGAGAGGATGGACGCCTAGATCTCGATGCGCTTCGTGCCGTAGTTGGCGACGATACGGCTGCAATGATGATCACCAACCCTAGTACTCTAGGCGTCTTTGAGCCAGACATTGCTGAAGCCACACAAATCGTCCATGAGGCTGGAGGGCAGATGTACTATGACGGGGCGAACTTCAACGCGATTATCGGACGAACAAACCCTGGACTCATGGGCTTCGACGCTGTCCATTATAATCTACACAAAACATTCAGTCAGCCTCATGGAGGAGGTGGGCCAGGTAGTGGACCTATTGGAGTAAAGTCGCATCTGGCTGAATTTTTGCCGACACCAATCGTAGGTCGTCGGCCTTCTGAAGAAGGAGAAATCGGCGCAGGCGATGGATGGTGGTACACTTGGGAAGAACCAGCGAATTCAATTGGCAAGGTTCACCAATGGCACGGCAATGCAGGAGCAGTTGTCCGTTCATGGGCCTTTTATCGCAGGTATGGGCGAGATTTGACAACAATGTCGGAACACGCCGTACTCAACGCGAATTATCTGCGTCATCGAATTATGAATCCTAGTCCTGAAGTTCGAGAAAAAATCCATGCAATGCCTCTCGACGGATGCCCTGCAGATGTCGTGAAGCACGAGTTTACACTCTCAATGACACCACTAGTCGATGCCATCGGTGCAAATGGAAAAGATGTAGCAAAGAGATTACTGGATTACGGATACATGTCCCCCACACTCTACTTCCCAATGATTGTCCCTGAATGCCTCATGGTCGAACCTACAGAAACTGAATCCAAAGAAGCATTAGATCAATTTGCAAAAGATTTCCACAGTGTAATCAGCGAAGACCCTGAAATCCTCACTACTGCTCCACACACAACAGATGTGAAGCGGGTAGATGAAGTGTGGGCAGCGCGAAATCTGATTCTCCGCCACCCCAAGGAATAGTAACATAATCTGGTCCGACACAATGTGCGGTGAATCTTCATCTAAAACGATGGATGTAACACACACTATGAAGAAGGAACGAGTTGTTTCTCTGGTTATGGTTGGGCCCACGGCAGGTTCTCGCGCCGTCCTGCTCGCCATCCTGATGTTGTTCTCCACTACACTCTGTACTTTCTCAGCAAGTGCTACAGAAGCGGAGATAGCTCTCGATCCGTGGGCACTCATAGATTCATCAAAAGATGTACGAAATGCTCAGGTTACAACTGCTGGTGAAGACCTTGTAATGCTAACCTACATCGAAGAAGGAAGTCGACTTGAGGTTCAACTCTTATCCGCTGCGGCTACTAGTTTACCCAATGTTTTGGTTACAGAGACAAGTGGCGTAATTCAATCACTAGCCGTCGCTACCGAGAACTGTGAAAGAACCAATATTTGCAACCTCCATATTGCATGGACCATACAAGGAGGGAATCAACAAACTAGTGGACTGTGGCACTCACTTCATTCTATCGATTCCATCAATCGAACTATCTCATCCCTAACTCAAATTCAAAAGATTGTAAATCGTGAAAATCTTCGCGATGTTGCCATGGAAATCGATTCAAGAGGTGGGATACACATAGCTTGGACCGATAATCACGATACGTCGGGAATCCTTCGTGGAACCGACCAAATTCGCTACACTATGCTTCACACAATTCCATCGCAAGGAACTCAATCCGGTTCACCTCCAATGTATGTAGATGCCCTAATTTCGGATACGTTGCTAACCACCAATTATGGATCAAAAGGGCATCCTTCAATTGCCATCGATTCTGATGATCATGTGGCTATTGCTTGGGATGATGTCCGCGGGTCAAGTGTTGAAATGTTATTCGTGATGCCCAACCCTACAAACGGATACATGAATGGTGAATGGAGTGATATTTGCACAGTCCTCTATGGTGGAACTTATGACCAAGGAACAATGCCTTCCCTCAAGGAAGTAGCCGATGATAATGGCATCCTACTAATGGAGACCATTTACGGCCTACATGACACAATTCCAACGCAAGCTAATCAGAACAATTGTGCTGGCAAGAATACGAATCAAAACAGTCGCTCTACACCTCTTTCTGCAAGTGATGACTCAGGTGGTATTCGTAAACTACAGGATGGCATCTACAACGGCCAAACACCATCTCCTTGGTGGAAAAGTGAACGTGACGATTGGGGCCCAGGAACAACATGGGCTTGCATGTCATGGAGGGATGCCAACGGAAATACTGGAAGTCAGGCAAATCCTCCAACTAGCAGCGACCATCGTTGGAACGAAGTTGCCACAAGAATCGTAGTCCCATTCGGCGTAGAAGGGCCTTACGAAGGTGATCCGATTCAGAACAGTGATCGAAATAGTATCGCTGAAGCACATCGTCGATGTCTCGATGGCGATACATTGGTTGCACCTGTCTATGCTTACCCTGTAAGCAATCCAAGTGATGTACTTGACTCAATGATTGACCTCGCATGGTGTCCTGATAGTGGTGTGAATACTCAATCACGTAATTGCCCTGGTACATCTACGACCAACCGAAATATGTCAAGTGGCGTAATTTCATGGCGACAGACAAATGGTGCCCTAACTGACCAATGGGGAGCTTTGTCAGACCTCATCAACACCGGATCCAGAGATATCTGGATGACTGCCCTAGATCCATGGGACTTCCTCGATAATTCTGGAACGTTTGTGAACGGCACTTCTGCTACTATCTTTGACAGCAACACTAGGCAATATGTCGAACGTATAGGGCCCGCTAGTACTGGCAGCCTCGTAATCGTCAATGACACTGTAATCGTTGAGAATGATGCAATCAGCATTCATCCCAAAATTGAATTTGACTTGAACGAAGATTTGCATCTAGTTTGGACTGATGGTTGGACTCATTCAAGTATAGACAGGCTCCCAACTGAAATTCTCCATCAACGTCTAGATCTTCCAGATTTGAGTATTGCTAATGGGTACGAAAATGGCCTAGACTCATCTGACATGGGCCCCCGAACTACGCTCGTACCTACGAATATCAGCGTGGTAGAGAGTGGCACTCCTAGTGTAATTTGGTCAGATTCCTACGCCGACATGAATATCGATGAAGATGGAACCATACATGTAGCATGGATAGACGCAGTTCGTGTCAATGGAGAAGACCAGATTATTCATGCTACTTTGATCCCTCCAACGAATTTTCCCGGAGGGGGATTCGGCGCAGAACGAATGATTATTGGAAACGATGGAGCTGACAAGAATGGCCCTCGCCCCACATCTACAGCAATGGATGGAGAGGCTCCAAGCATTGCGGTAACTGGCAACGGTATCACAATGGTTAGTTACACCGCAGTCGGCGATTGTACATCATCAAGTGGTTCCAATCACAACGTCTGCATTGGCCGTCTCGCACCAAGTCTGCATGAAGTGCGTCATGCGCAAGGTCAGCCAGCTTCAATATCAATCGAACCGGGGCAAACAAGTGAATCAAACATCGAGGTAGCTATTCGAGAAGGCACCGGATTAGCTCAAGTAAAGGTTGATCTGAGTACTCTAGAACCAATAGGTTGCGACGGTTGGACTAGTGAAGTCAGATTTACCCAAAATGGAACAGTAGTCAACTTCCCGATGAGTGACGTCATCGTGGGTGTAGTCCCACTGCAAATGACTGTGCGTTTCACTGCACCAATCTCTGCAGACCTTGTGGATGGTGCAACATGTGAACGACGTATTATTGCAACGGATGGTCCATTATCCGCAGGACTCACTGTAGCCGCCACTCTCAATGTAATTCGTATGTTCGATGTCCGCGCAATGCAATCCAAAGTCGCAATTGAGCAGGGACAAAGCGGAGGTGTATCAGTTGAATTCGAAAATACCGGTAATGTTCCACTAGAACTCTCAATTCGTGACCCAAGCACAACCATAGGTACTATGGATTGGCTAAAACCATCCGGTTGGGACATCCAGTTCCCTGAATCAATCGATATTGACCCCGGGCAAACAACTTCGTCTTATGCAACTATCAGCGTCCCTCTAGATCAATTTTCACAGGAGGTTGACCTACAAGTAGTCGCTCGTTCTAATTTCGATTCAAGTCCTTCGATAGAAGAGGGGACTATGTCATTTACAACTTTCACGATTGATGTTAAAATCCGTAGAGCCGGAAACATCGTTCTAGATTTATTTGATTCTCAATCTTATCCTGCCCCTGGAGAGTGTGATGAATTCAATGTTCAAGTTCAGAAGAACTTCGCTGATGGGCAGGTCCGATTCGATGCTATCGACCCACCTATGCCTGGAGACGGATTTACTGTGGAATATAACTTAGAAAATCTTCCCGGCAATCCAACTGAATCACAGGAACTACCGTATGCATCTTTGCTTCAACGTAACGGAAATTACGAACTCGGAGTTATTCTATGCGCTGAAGAAGAAGCTGCTGCAGATACATCATGGATTATGGGAATTAGTGCATCTCTAGTTCAAGATCCAAGTATAGGAGATGATGTACAATTTGGGGCTACAGTCGCAACAATTCGAGACCTAGATCTCGAGATAATTTCAGGCGAGACATTTGTTGCAGAACCAGGCCAAAGAGAAGAATTCACTGTGTACGCAAAGAACAACGGTAATACAATCGAGCCAATTGATCCCTATGTTACTCTAAATGACAAAATTCCCGAAGGATTCCAAATCCAGTTCGCAGAAAATACACTACTTATGCTCCAACCTAGTCAAGACACTGAAATCCAAGGATATCTTACTGCTTCAGAGGATGCTGCTGCGGGAGAAAACACTCTCTTACTCTACATCAACTCAGAGACAGAACCGGTTGCAATGGAAGTTGAAATTCCACTCAGAATCGATATGCAGATAGAATTTGAAGGATCAAATCTTCGAACAATTGGCACAGAATCCGAAGCGATCTGGACCCTCGTGATTAGAAACACTGGTAATGCGCCCGACTCTGCCAAACTGAGTTTTCACAATGATAGTGAAGACGGTATCCTAGCAGAAGAACCCAGTTCAGATGCATTACCTGGATTCATCCTTAGCCTCCATGAAGGTAGCCTATTGGACACAAATGTCGGTGCAGGGATAAGTATCAGTGATGACGGATTTGCAGCATTAGGTCCCATGTCAGCGGGCGCAGAAAAAATACTTCACATCCGCGCGAGTGTAGATATGGAGGAATGGCCAGAGATAGGTATCGACAAATTCGGAGTCCGAATCAATTCCCAACATGGAGGTAAACTGGAAGGAGGGGACTTGGACTCTACCCCTGGATGGATTGGGTCAGATTTCGACCTCAATGAGAAAGTACTACTTGCTGAATTTGAAGCGATGGATCTCCAAATAGGTTCAGTCACCCAGATTAGGGAAGGAGACAACGTTGAACTAACTATCACGGTCCAAAATCTAGGAAATGCTGATGGCGATAACATTCTGCTGTTAGCCTGCCCCGATGTTTCACCCACTGGCCTAGTATATTCAGGATGTCCAGCAGGACAAGTCAAAGGAACACTACCAAGTATCCAAGCAGTTGATGGAAATACCATTGGAGAACGAAGAGTAACGATTAGCATCGATGCAGCCACTGGTACTGAGTGGGTTCTTCTGGTAGATCCTGATGAAAGACTCCCCGATGTAGACAGAACAAACAACATACTCACTGTGGAAATAGAAGAGAATCCTGAGAAAGGAGGTTTGAGTGGAATCATTGATTCTTCAGAAAGTAGCGTAGCCGCAGGAATCATTGCGGCTCTCAGTGCAGTGCTAGGTGGATTAATGCTGATGCTTCTTGTTTCAAAGACCGTCGGACGTAGAAACCGAAAGCGAGACAGATGGGTAAGCGAATCAAGAGCGTGGGGTACACCTGAACGGCCCCCAATGGATTCTGTACCCGCATCATCGGCTCCAATGTTTTCAGCAACACCTCCACCAGCATCTCTGGGTCAAACAACGGTATCACCTATTCAGACACAAACCAGTAACGACCCATACTCTGACCTTGACGATATGAACATCGGCGACCTCCTTGGAGACCTCCTCTAAGCGAAGAGGCCATACCATATCGCACTACAGCCCATCCATGGCCGAAGTCACCGATGCAGAATGGTTGCTCGGTTCTCCTGATTGGTGGCCAAGTACTGCTGGTTCAAAACCACAACGAAGACATGGGCTAATTGGTCCAGAAATCGATGAAGGAGTTGAACCATCGAAAGTTCCAGATATCTTTCCCTGGGAGACAGCACCTTCGAATGAATGGAACGTGAGTGATTATTCGAAGGGAGGAGTTGGCTGGCTAAGGCAGAGATTCAAGCCACCGGCTCGAGCAGTCTTGATACCTTGTTCTTGGTCCCTATTCTTCTTCGCCATCAGTGTCATTCCACTAGTATTCCCCGGAAATACACCAGACGATCAGATGGCCGCATTGGGACTTTTTGTTATTGGTTGGACCGTGACTATTTTTCCAGCTTGGAATGCAATGAACATACTACCATCCGAACCTGGCCGTCTTGTTGGCATCGACACCTGGATCTTATTGCTACTTAGCGCTGCATTTTTTCCATTGCACATATTCATCGACCCGCGCATCGGTTGGATTTCCTACACTGCATCACTCTATGGATGGTGGAGATTGATGCTACGTTTCCAAAGTGGATTCAGTGCTCCTTCAAATCGTTGGCTTTTACCATTCGAACCAACTAATTGGGAAGGAATAGTTCTATCTCAAAAATGGAAAAAGGATTCGAATAGATGGAGAAATGGCCCACTAGCACATCATGAAGAAGAAACAAATCTACGACTTTACGGAATATCCAGAGGAAAGAATCGCTTCATTGCTCTCCACTATATCCATGATTCAGGTTGGCTCAATGACCCATTCTCCAGATCATTACAGAATAATCAGGAAATTCAACGACATCTAGAAACTCCACCATTAGCCGAATATGCTGATCTCTGGCCACATCAATTCCTTAGACGGGAAGATGAAAGCGAATGAGTCATTCTTCAGAGAAAGATTGGCCTCGAATTCGACGGTCTTCTTCTTGTGCTGCTTCTATTCCTGCTTCGACATCAACGAAGCGGAGCATAATAGTTCCAGAAATAAACAGAATAGAAATCGAAGCGATCCCTACTCTGCTATCGTAGGCTACTGCCAGAACCCCATACATAACTGGCCCAACAAGGGCCGCTACTTTACCGAAGAATCCGAAGAAACCGAAAAATTCAGCACTTCTCGACTCCGGGACCATCTGACCGAATAGACTACGAGCAAGCCCCTGTGAACCTCCTTGTATCGAACCAAATATACATCCAAGAATTAGGAATTGCATCGTCACACTAATTCCAAATGGTTGCCAGAAGTTGTCTCGCATGAAAACGGCAATACCATCTAGCGGACCATCTCCGATACTTGTCGGATGGCCTTCACCTACCACGGGTGCTACAGTATCCCATTCTTCATCCCAAGGAGGCTCATTGAGATCATGCAATGCTCCATCATCCAAACTAGAATTCAGTGAAGCAGAAAATCTGGAATCTTGAAGTTCCATGAAAAGGGAATAGAGGGTAGATGCATCAGTTGTCTCGACTACACTTGGCAAATCACCATCCCAGTCCCATTCGTAAACGCCCTCTATCTGACTATTTTCAACTAAAGGAAGGACATTCAAATAGCGCTGAGCAAGTTCCTGTTCACTGTGATCTGGGACCTGAGCGAACTCTCCTGCATTCGGATTGAATGTGACCTGAAACACTCCATTTAGATCGGACTCATTCGCCCCAGTCCATGTGACTTGGATATCGTATTCATCATGAGATTCCAGTTGCAAAGGTGCGAATGATAGGGCCATGAATACGACACTTGTACCAATGACTAGAGCGACTTGAAGGGCCGCTTTCGTGGACCATACCTCGGCTAGCTTCGTATATCCAACTGCACATGGCGCTGCAACAAATTGTATGACAAGAATCGTCATGATAAGATCTTGAGTTGTCAAACCTAGAACTGCAGGGCCGAAAACACCGGCCAGGGATGTGACACTGTTAATTCCGTCAATGAAGAGGAAATACGCGAACATGTATAGGAATAGAACCTTGAAACGACGAACTTCGGAGAGTGTCTTGATTACCTCGGAAACTCCCAACTTGGTAGATTCCACGAAACTCAACGGTTCCATTTCGTTTGAAATCTCAGGCTCAGGAACCCAGCGGAATGTGAGAAGTGCGAAAACATACCACCAAACACCAGAGCTCGCGATAGCGAACATCATTGCCCAATCTGCATACCCAGTACCAATCAATAGACCGAGATGGAAGACCAATAGTAGTCCTCCTCCAAGATACCCATAAGCAAAAGCAAGGTTGGAGATGCGATCCATATCTTCGGGTTCACCCAGATGAGGTAGGAGGGCATTGTAGAACACGCCCGCGCCATTCAATCCAACATTTGCAATCACGAACAATACCATCATCCAAAGCCATTGAGTGGAGATAGGTAGGAACGGAGCTGCTGCGATTAGAATTGTACCGCCTACACCAGTGTATGTGAGAATACGTAACCACCACATCTTGACTCTACGCCGATCTGCAATGACTCCGAGTGAAGGGCTGACTACAGCGACAAGTAATGCAGCGCCAGACACAGCAAAGGACCAGACCGCATCACCAGTCATCTCGATGGAACCTATACGGACATTCAATCCGTTGGCTTCTAGGAATAGGTAAGTGAACCATGCAGGAAGAATTGCAACTGAAACGCTTGTCTCAAAAGCGGATTTACCCCAATCATAGAATGCGAATCCTCTCTCTACATTCCGGTTTTCTTTCTGCACTGAATTTTCGGACAAAGTAACAGCCCCTTTTCATCAAATCTGTTGTGCGTCATATCACCATTGTCCCTAATCACAGTGAAAATCTGTTCATCGGATTGAAGGACTTGACCGAGGAAGGCGGGATGAGGGGCAGACCATGAGTAGCGACTGGATCCAGCCTCGGCAGAATTCCATCGAAGCCATCGCCCATGCAATGACTGTGGCAGATGGAGCGGAATACGACATACGTATGTCGATTGATGGGGAACTTGTTCTGCATCATAATGCTCGTATTGAACGCAGTGAAAAAAACGATCTCTATGATGGGCTACACCCCTTTGTCGAGCAAAATCATTCAGATGATTTACGGAATGCAGGATTCGATTTATTCTCAGATATGATTGAAGATCCTAGAATTCGTTCTGCATGGTTTGAACGAGATGCTTTCTCTTGTATCGAAATCAAACGCCCCCATCCTAAATCAAAAATTGCCGGAGGTTATTTTCCTTCAAATGAGAGAATCAACTGGATAATACGAATGATGCAACGTGTTGAAGAGATTATGGAAAATGAACCTGCACCCGAACGTACTGCTGTTTTCTATTGCTTCGACCCTGCAACAATGCAAGCGAGTCAAAAGGCGAATGTAGAGATTCCAGCCGCGCCAATTAATCCCTTCATTCCACCTTGGGGTCCAGGACCTGTTCGACGAACAATGGCTGTACCATCTTTCGCACGATTCACAGTACCCCGGATGGTCGATCGCTGGAGGAAAATAGGATCTCCAGTACTCCCTCTTGCAGGAGCGCATCTACGTTCATGGTCAAAATATCTTCATCTTGGCCGCCCTGTGAGCCTAAAACCTCGATCAGTGGAACGTCTAAACCGGCAACGTAACGGATTTCCAATTCATGTATGGCCCGCACCAATCAATTTGGAAAGACATATTCTAGATGCAGGAATGACTGTAGTAAGTGACGAGATGGACCCGTCTATTCTTCAGACAAGTCGTGGAGAAACTCGATGGATGAAGCCAGGGACGAAGCCCGTGGATCCAGGTCTTTGGGCAAGGATGGCAAATCCATCTGAGAATAGTAAGGCGCTCCTTTCAGAAGCAGAAGAATTGCCTACATGGTGTGATCTAGACATGTCGGAACGACGAGAACATGTCAGTCGTCTTGCCGCCACCCTCCATTGCGACTCAATTCCACTGGAGGAAGGCGCTCCACCATGGGAGATGCCTCGTTTCATTGGCCACCGAGGGGCAGGTAAAAGTCACAAAGAAGGCTGATTACGTACGCCTAACTGTGCGGTCCTTCGCAATGTACTTTGGCCGGTAAATTGGCACACCTTTACCTCCACGAGAGTTCCGCTCATCGATTATCTGTGCAGTGATACCAATTACACGAGCCCAACCAAAGAAAGTCGTGTAGTAGGCTGGCTTCATGAAACCTGCATTGAAGAGGAGAGTACCTGACACGAGATCGACATTCGCATTTGGATTACTAATCCGCTTATTTTCACCAAGAACTCGAGGGGCGACCTCACGCAAAGTGCGTACTGTAGAGAACAACGGGTCATCAGGGCACACCTCTTCGCCAATTGCCATCTGAACAGTAGCGCGAGGATCTTCTGCGCGAAGAACTGCATGGCCAAATCCAAAGATTGGACGCTTGGCAGCAAGTTCGTTTCGAACAAAACTCTCAACCTGATCAGGGTCAGATGTACCAACCTTCTGAACGAATTCAAGACATGACTGATTAGCTCGCCCATGAAGAGGGCCACTAAGTGCATTCATTGCAGAAGCAATAGATGCAAAAAGAGATGCACGCCCGGAAGCGACTGCCTTACCAGCAAATGTAGACAAATTTCCTCCACCATGGTCCATATGAAGAATGAGGAAAGACTTCAGAACACGCTCTGCGCGATGAGCAGCATCACCCTCCATACCAAGCATCGAAACAAAATTTCCAGCCATACCTAGAGATGGATTCGAAGGATTCGCGATTTCGCCTCGACCGCCTCGAGTCATAAAGAGGCGAGCCATGAGTTCGGGCATCCAAGCAATGAGATTCATCCCATCCTCAAGGATATCTTCGTCAGCTTCAGCACGACCAAGCGCCATAATACCGATGCTAAGCCATTCCATAGGGTGACCTTGGCCCTGTCCAATCGCTTTGAATAAATCGAGAGCACCTTCTGGAATTGAACTCCTAGAAGTTAAATTCCTCTTCATTTCTGCTGATTCATCTGCAGTTGGGAGCGACTTTTTGAACAATAAGTGGACAATATCTTCAGGATCGAAATCAGCAAGATCAGCAATCGGATAGCCTGCATAATGAACGCCATCAACAGGGTCTACGAAGGATGTTCCGCAAGTTCCTACAGGGATTCCACGAAGTCCAGTATCGAGGTGGGATGGGAGCACCTCAAACAATGACTCTTTGTCCTCTGACATGCTTACTGGCCCCGTGTGGAAGTGTAACCGGTCAATTTCTGACTTGAACCCTTTGTATGAATTTTCAAGTTTAGAAACGTAGGGTTCAACCCCTTAGAGTGGCTCCACATAACATGGTGAGGCGCCAGATTCAACCATGGTGGAATGAAGGGGTCCTCTTTACCTGCCTTCCTAACTGTGGCCGATGCTGTGATGAACCACACGGCTTAGTATACCTCTCAAAAGAAGATGCACATCGGATTGCTGACCATCATGAGATGGATACAAAAGAGTGGTTAGAGCGAGATGCTCGTCAAACTCATGACGGACGGTGGGTTTTGAAATCAAACGGAGATGGAATCTGCATCTATATTCAAGACGACAAAAGTTGCGACATACACTCTGCTAAACCTGCTCAATGCTCTGCATTTCCATTTTGGTATGAAAACGTCCGTGACGACCCATCATGGAGAAAGACAATCGAAATTTGTCCGGGATTGGTTCATCCTGATGCTATCTTAATCGATGGAGATACGATTCAAGCACATCTCAAAGCAGATGCACATGCTGAACGGGGATTCCGAAATCTGTAATCAAACGGGGACCTTGACCTTCCGTTTCCTCAGAACTGCAGTACCATGTTTTTCTCGCGCTTCTTCAAGATGAGGAACTTGCCCAGATACCGGTTGAAGAATTGGATAATTCACCTCTACCTCAATTATTCCCGGATCAAATGGTGCAATGGGGCCTAGGTCTTCACCCAACGGTGTTTCAGAGATGGCCTCTAATTGACCTTCAAGAGCCAGTAGCCGATCAGTGAGACCTACAATGTCTGCCGGCGTAGACTCTGCCATTCTCGATTGAATCATTCCAAGTTCACGCTCAATCTCATGAAGAGCAAAACGGCGACGATGTAATTCACTCTCAGCATCCGAAAAGCGTTCGTCAATACGCGCTGAGATAATTGGGGCCACCTTTTGGGGACCTCGTGTAATATGTTGTTGAGAATCCGGAATAAGGCGACCACTCGGGAGTTCAAACTCAGCAGGCGACCATACATCTGAAAGCGGAGGGATTCCCACCTCCCCTGAGACTTCGACATTGACACTCCTAGGGAGCACGTCATCGAGAACTGTCTGAACAAGTCGCTCCCCAATTACATCTGGATTCCAATCAGGACGAGTTTCCGAGCGTGTATCAATCGGGCGTCCATCGAGTAAAATTGCGATGTCTTTCTCATCCATTGGAACCGAGCCAGCCTCAATAGAAGCAAGAACGATATCTAGTGCATGGGCTGAACCTCCCCAAGTATTAGCATGTTCAACAATTGCAACGAGAAGGTGTTCATCTACGGCTGCACCTCGAGAAACACAACGTCGACGAAGATGAGCAACCAGAGTTGCAGCACTAGGTAAATCGAGGCGTCCAATGGCAGCCCCTGTCAAAGAACGACGCATCGCACTGGTTGGAGATGCCTCAAAAGCATCGATTGAAGCAACAGTGCATGCCACTTGGACACCATGATCGAGTGCAATGTGGACTAAGCGTCCTAATGCATCATCGAGGCCGCGTTCGATAAGAGCATCCGCATCATCAATTAGAATTGCGCCTGCATCCCGGAATGCTTCCTCCGCACCTATTGGAACCTCCATAATCTCGCGACCATGGATTAGGTGTACATTGAGATGTGGCAACACATTCTGTAAACTGTTAGCTAATGCATAGATGAAGTGACTCTTCCCAGTTCCACCTTCACCTACCACTAGAAACGGACTCAAACGCCTCCCAGGTTCTTCCATGATGAGATCAGCGCCTCTGGCAACGGCATGGTTCTCTGGAGAGGTATGCCAACGTGACCAAGACCGATCAGGATGTGGCACATGAACAGGAGGCCACTCAGGAACTACAACATCCATGGATTTGTCGTGACTCTTCATCGATTGTCCTGCATCCAAACCTCGCTGCTCTTCGAGTACTTGCCTCCACATCAGACGACCAGGAATATGGACAGATGACGGATCATTAATCGTCGCACTCCTAAGCCGTCGTATACCGTCTAGGATAGGATCTTCACCTCCATTGAACAGTCGATTCTCTGCCGCCTTCGGATCGGAGCGCCCTAACAAATCATCAACGGTTGCAAGACCTCTTGGACCTGTATCGCGACGAATGTAGTGGTGTAGGCTTGGAGCCCTAGGTGAAGATTGCTCAATCTCCTCTCCTAACCGATTCTTCGCAGAACGAAGTGCATCAGATAACCGACGTTTCATGATTCACCCTCCATCCTTTCAAGAATCTCAATTGCAGTAATTGGAGAACGCTCAACTGCAGCCATCAATGTGGTAATATCTGCACCCTTCTCAACAAGATTAGCAACCCGGTCATAGAAGTCATCGGGTAGTGAACTAACCATCTCAGGAGTAGTACCTAGAGACGCATTACGTACTGGCCGAACACGTTGTGCTACCTGAGAAAACTCACGAGCAGTCGAAGGAGCGGAAATAGGATTAGGTATGCTTGTAGATTCTTTAGCCATTGAATGGACAATCTCATGAAGACGGGCTGCTGTCTGATCAACGCTATTCCAGTCAGGATCCAAACGTCGTGCATTTCGAACTACATCGGAACCATCCACTGGAAGATTGGAACCATCATTTGGCGTTAAGGGACTAATTTCTGGACCGGTAGCTGGAATTGCCGGGCTAGTATCTTCCCGGTCTTGCAAGATACCTATCTCCCTCCAACGATTAACTGCATCAACAAGTCCCGAACCCTTCAAACTGAATTCTGTAGGGCTATGAGAACTGTGCACACGACCTTTCGGCTTATGGTCTACAGTCGGACTTCGTCTTCCTTTGCGCTTCTTTGATGGTTGTTGAGGGGTTGCTTCTGGACGATGTAACCCTGGTGTTGGAACATATATTTCCTCTTCAATAATAGGTACAGATTCAGCAACAACTGGTGTATGAGGAACCGGTTGTTGAGGAGGAGGTGGGAGTTCCGGCGTAGTTGATTCAACTACGTCACCACGATTTGGAGACGGAGCAGTGGCCCAATCCGGCAAGGCAAATTCATTCTCGGAATCATGTTCATCTTCAACAACTCCTTCTGAATAATCATCTAGCATTGTTTCCGGCTCGATATTTTCGATAGTAGACGGCTCCTCAACAATTGATTCCTCTTTCCACTGTGCGATTAGACCACCTATCTGTGGACCTCCATCTGGAACTGGAGCAGGAAGTTCGCCAGTAGAATCTAACACACCAAAACTAGGCGACTCTGGTGAAGGTGATGCAATCGATTCCAATGGTTTAGCACGTTGTACTGGTTCGGTTGTCATTGCATGAATAATGAATGGATGTCCTACAAGATGTCCGCTACTAGACCCCCATTCTGATGCGGTCCTCGTATCTAGTAACTTCATCTCACGTTGAAGCAAGGCTCTCTCCTGAGGAGAAAGGGCGAGACCATCAAACGGACAAAGGAGAAGATCATCGGACTCAGCAACTAGATCCGAAAGATTACGAAGGAAATCATAGACTCGATCGAATCCATGCAATCCAATAAGGAATTCAATTCCATCAAGGACTACAACTGCTCTGGGATTAGCGAATAGGTAGTCCTCAATCCGGCGCATGATTCCTTCAAGACTAGGCCCCAATTCACCATCTTGAGTCGGGCGCTCTGTCAGGAGAATTGAAGAGACATTGGGAATAGAATACTTCGACCTCAACTTTTCAGGAGGTAAGCGGCTAAATACCATCAATGGACGTCCAAGAGAACCAAGATTCGACCCAATCGATAGGACACTATCCGGCAATTCATCGTCAACAAGCCACGATTCGCCAGGTCCGAAGTATGGGCCATCTTCCACCATTTTTGGTATAGTAACGGATTCAAACTGAATCGGTTCATCACCAGTTCTAGAAAAAGATGATTCGATACTCGTCCACCTACTCTTCTGCCGACCAATCGCAACAAGGTCACGATGTCGGGAATCAGACCACCAAGGTTCTTCCTCAAGGCGTTCAAGATCAGAGCGTAGAAGTCGAGAATGAGGATGAGAATCCATCATTGATGACACTTGATTCCCTGAATGAACTGACAACGCAGCACTAGGGTCCGCAGAGGAATTCAGGCATCGATCCATTGCATCTCGGCCCCCAGCAACCTCTCCACCTCCTGAGGTGTACAGAGCCATAGCTGGCATCCCTTCGATGATTCCAAGACCACCCACAGCACCGTCAAGAGATTCAATGCGGAGATGTCCATTGAATCTGCTACGAGTCGCATCAAGCATCAGTAGAGCAAGTACACCTGGGCCGCCACGCCGACGCTCTACCACTTCGCCCTGTGGAAACTCCGCCATTCTCGAACCCACTGTTGAATGGCCTCTCAACCCCTATTGAAACCCGCGCCCACCTCCCCGGCAAGGTAGCCATTTCAAACAATTCTTACGAACGCCGACAACGAGTATTGAAGCATGTGAATGTACTCAACATATCATGGAAGAAATTCCAGTGCCAAATTGGCCCCGTATATCCAAGAACCGTAAGGCCCCGTAGAGGTGAGAAAATGGCTAGTATACTCCCCTTGATTGAGAATGACGAAATTCGGATTGAGCTTCTGAATCCACGCCTCCTGAACAGTTGGTTAATTGCTGGCGTATTAATGGCCAGTTTAGGATTACTGATACTACATTCTATGTTCACTCTAGGAACAATACTCATCGTCTCATCGTTTTTCCCTACGACTACCTATATCATTCGTTGGCTGGAAAATCGTAAAATCGCTTCCGCACTCTCAATTGTGGCAACTGATATCGGCCACCCTTGGCACCCTTCAGATGAGGATGGGGATTCATACACATACATCCTCGATGTTAAGGGGGAATGGATACGACTTCCTCAAAAATCTCGTATTCAGATTGTTTCCGACCCCTTTCTGAAAGGCTGGGCTGTACGAGATGACGATGATGATGAAAAATTACATGGAAAGTTAGGTCCGATTTCAGAACCAATTGTGGAATTACTGGAAGAGGTTGTCAATCAAGCACTAATCCTGACACGTACTATAAGCGAAGACGATGACCCCACCTTACGAAATGCGAGAGAACGAGAAAAGAGTGCGGAAGGGATGCTTGAAAGAACATGGATGGACACAACTCCTGGCCAAGTTGAGATCCAATTCGGACAAATGGGGCGAGCCAAAGAGATTCTCGGCAGAAGAAATGAACAATTGGATTTAGCCTCCGATTCAGAAGAATGACGCAACGGTCATAGGTTAAGTCCGTGGAATCAGCACTTCATGGATGACTGGAGGGAACGGATTGCCGCCCTTCCAGATGACCAACGCACGATGTTCGAAGGTGGAACTCTGAGTCAATTCTTCCTCCGCTGGCCCCTTACAGCCTCACATCCGACTTTTGTGGGTTCATTCTACGGCCTCCTTATTTCCCTCTCATTACTTGGTCCAATCTTATTCATCCAATCAGAGGCAGGAAATTCCGTCTCCGATAGCCTACGTAGTTGGGCATTCTTATGCCTCAGCCTCTTGATGCTCTGTGGCATCTTCGGAGGAGTCTCAGCAATTACTGTAGCCATCACAAAGCGTATGCCAATTCGTTTAGACAGGAGAAGGAAGTATCTCTTTCCTATCCCATTCATCGGCCTTGTGTTATTCAGTGTAGCAAGAATCGAACCTAGCCTGATTGGGCTCTCAGACCAACTAGGCTGGGTGCTTCTAATTACACCTGGACCCCTGTATATACACCTCTCTTATGCTCCTCGATGGAGGCTACTGGAACGACTATCAAGAGGTCTTGAATTAGATAATCTACCCATCAAAGTCGGTAAAGAGATAGCACCAGACAGCGACTTAATCGAAGCAGTTGAAGAAATGCATGCTGAAGAATGATGCTCAATACGGATGCAGACTGATTAAGCCTCTTTGAGTCTTGAGATATCGAATGAAATCCCCGCCTGCCACACGATGTGTATGCCAACAAGAATCTGTGAGAGTAGCCGGAGGATCATAGAATCTCGTGGGATAATTCTCAAGCTCGATTGATGGAGCAGGATCAAAAATCAACAAATCACAATTGTTCAGTTGTGGGAAATTTATAGCTCCAATCTCAGTTTCATAGATCCCAGCGATAACCACAGCATGTCCTTGATTTACAGTCTCGAGAGACTGAATTCTAGACATTGGTAATTCATCCAATGATGGACGTTCATTGGACCAAGTCGGGAATTCGTTTTCATCCAAAACAAGCTTTGCATCTTGGATTCTAGCAATGAGGGGTATGCTATCTTTCAAATAATTACGAATCTCTTCCAGATAGCTTACCCGATTTAGGATTGTATTGACATTCTCATTTATGGCTGGCCTTTTCGGCCTATCATTATCTAGAGATACTGTTGATGAAAATCCGCCTAAACCGCCATCTATATCATGGGACCCGACAAGATGTAAAAGGGAATCAACATTGCCGTAAATGGTGTTGTGTAAGGTGGCTTGATTCCACATCAGATTTACGAATTCATCACCGTTGGGGTGCCCCTTTTTGGAAAATTCTTTGCTCCATGAGCCTGCTGATTTGAAGGATGAATAGGCACGATTACGAGTGCCATTTTTTGCCCAATCAACAATCATCTCGAATGATGCAGATAAGCAGGAACCGAATAGTTGAGGTGCACCCGGAGGACGAGGGACACGCGATGGATTGGAAGATTCAGAACCATGATATGATGAGCCATACAACTGAGGTATTGGACGGATGTCGAGTTCAATTTTTCTAACCATATACTCCCTTAGTGGTGAGGGTATATCAAATCAGTCCAATTTTCTGACCTGCCTTCTCAAAGACTCGAAGAACCTCATCAAGATCTTCGCGGGTTAGACCTGCCGACATCTGGGTACGAACACGTGCCTTGTCTCTCGCAACCATAGGAAATACGATTGCACCAACTATTACTCCTGCATCACGCATGGCTGAAGATAGTGATTTTGCAGTAGTAGATTCACCACACATCACTGGAATAATTGGAGTAGTAGAAACACCGGTATCGAAGCCAAGTGAATCGAGTTCCCTACGGAAATAATCAGTATTAGCCCAAAGCCGTTCGACATGTTCTGGCTCATCCATAATCACCTCAACAGCAGCCTTCTGAGCGGCCGCAACACCTGGAGGTTGACTTCCCGAAAGAAGCCATGAACGGCTATGATTTAGAGCATGTTCACGAGTCTGAGATGTTCCTGCGAGAATGCCTCCTTGCACCCCCATTGCTTTTGAGTATGAACCAACCTCGAAATCCACGCGTCCTTGAAGACCGAAATGGGCGACTATACCGCGACCATCACCTAGTACTCCTTCTCCATGACAGTCGTCAACGAATATCATTGCATCATACTCTTCAGCGACTGCGGTAATCTCATCCAGTGGAGCAATGTCGCCATCCATGCTGAACACACCATCGGTGATGATGAGTTTACGATCATATCCGTTATTCTCTTGAAGGATACGTTCGAGTGCACCTACATCGTTGTGAGGATATACCGCGCGCTGAGCTTTTGTCAAACGCACTCCATCGATTATTGAACCATGATTGAGTTCATCGGAAATAATGAGATCATCCTTACCCTTGACAAGAGACGGAATCAATCCAACATTGGCCGTATAACCTGCAGAATAGATTAGAGCCGCTTCAACACCTTTGAAATTCGCAGCGACTTGCTCGGCCTCCAAATGAATATCCATCGTACCTGCGATAGCTCGAACTGAACCACTGCCGGCTCCATACTTACGTGTAGCTTCGATAGACGCCTCGACAACCTTCGGATGAGTGCTTAGATTCAGGTAGTTGTTAGCAGAGAGCATGATAGACTCCTTGCCATCAATAGTAACACGTGGAGCATTTGCAGACTCAAGAGTGGGCGGATCCCAATTTAGACCACTGGAAACTAGCTCCTCATACCGCTCTCGCATCCAATCAAGGTCCTTCGCCATGTTAGGGCCAGACATTGGTTTGACATGATGGTTCCGACGAGGGAGAATTGATGCAGAATGGCGGTAGTTGAGGCTCATGCCACCACAACCCAAGGCCACCATTCTTGGAATCGCGCAAGATGGTGGTGTGCCGCAACCAGGTTGTAATTGTGCTACTTGTGCATACTATGCAGAGGAAAAACAACAACTTTCACCAACCTCTATCGCTGTTGTAAACGGTGATGAACTACATCTCTTTGATGTGACGCGCGACCTTGCAAGACAACTTCTCTTCATCCCTATAGAATCCAAACGCATCACAGATGTATGGCTGACACATGGCCACCTCGGACACATCGATGGATTGGGACTATTTGGAAAAGAAGCAATGGGTTTAGTCGGAATTAGGCTTCATGTGTCCGAAACTATGCTCAAATTAATTCAAAATACACCAAGATGGAATTTAATGCTAGAGCAAGGTGTGTTTTTGCCAATTCCATTTAATTCGGATGTAACTGTGAAAATCTCATCGAATCTCTCAATCAAGCCCGTATCCGTACCTCATCGCGATGAGTTTTCAG
Source organism: Methanobacteriota archaeon (assembly GCA_002712285.1). Lineage (GTDB taxonomy): Archaea > Thermoplasmatota > Poseidoniia > Poseidoniales > Thalassarchaeaceae > MGIIb-N2. The sequence goes on along the minus strand of PATC01000047.1, from coordinate 9,583 downwards.
ATACACATGCATTTCTCATCAAAGGTCCAGATCGCACACTTCTCCATTTACCAGATCACGATCGATGGAAGACAACATTAGCTCATGTTGGTATGAGATCTATTCGAGATTGGTTCAGACAACTTCAGGCAGACGTGGTCCTCCTTGATGGTACATTTTGGAGCGATGAAGAGATATCTCGGCAGTCGAACGTACCTCATCCGCCAATATCTGAAACCATATCCCTACTGGGACCTCGGAAATCTGAGGATATCGATATCCGTTTCATTCATTTCAACCATACCAACCCAATATTATACAAAGGAAATGATGCAGGTGATTTAGACCTCAAGGGATGGGCTCTAGCATCTGAAGGTGAGGTAATAGAACTCTCTATGGTTGCAACGGAATGAAGAAATGTAGGTGGATAGCCGGATGAGCATGGAACTCCACGGAGAAGTCAGTTCAGGCTTGGGGCGCGCCCACGTATTCATGGCTCAGAGTCACTACCAAGACCAGTTCAGGGGAATTTTAGGAGGTACTGCTTGGCCAGGAACTCTCAACATCCGAGTTTCCGACCAGGACCTTACTCAATATCTTGCACTACGGCAAAAAGCCGGTATCGATACACTCGATGCTACAGATGAACGCCGTAAAAAAGCTCAAACAATTGATACTTCAGAAATTGAATCCCTACGCATCAGAGGATTCCTCCGTGACGGTCGTTCATTCGGCGGAGCAACGGCGTTCAAGGCACAGATCAGGACGGAGGAAAAAGGGAGCATCGAATGTGCAATCCTCATCCCCGACTTAACCCGCCATGTCGAAGTTATCGAGGTTATCGCGGAGGTATTCCTACGGGAAACTCTCGACCTCAATGATGGAGACCGTATTTCACTCAATCTCATCTGATTGGAGTTCCATTCCCTGAATCCAACCGCGCTGCAACATGAGTTTCATCTCTTTTCGAGCAATCTCTTGCCACCTCTCGTGGAGCCTTTGATTAGTTCCACCTGGTGGATTGGACCATTCTGATATTGCTTCCAATGGCATCGTATCAAGATCAGGAAGAGCCGGATGTTGGATTGTCCAGAGCATCAACCAATCAGAAGGGCTTCGACCAAAGTCTACAATTTCAGATGGACGATGAAGAGCACGAATCACATCAGATAGATCGAGATTCTCAGTCGCAAGACCATGCAATACAGAAGCGACTCGGCGAACTTGATTCCAAAGGAAACTCTCTGCCTCGATTCGGAAGCCTACAACACGACCATTGACATCTACCCATGGAGCGCAACGATGAACGGTACGAACGGTTGTTCTTCCTTCCTCGACCCTACGGAAGTTCGTAAAGTCGTGCCCTCCCTCAAATACACGACACCAGCGAGCAAGCCGTTCTGGACTCAAATCTACTGGCCAGTTAGGAAGGGCTTGAAGACGGTACAGATAGATACGGCGACGAGCGAGACGGACACCGACGTCATCAGATACTGCATAAGCAGACCAGGCAATGATATCATCTTCTAACCTGTCATTAATCGCCCTTAGTAAACTCCCAGCTCCGATACTATCCCAACGAGATTGAGGCAAGTCGAAAGAGGCAAGATTCATCCGCACGTGGACACCCGCATCTGTCCGCGATGATAGCCAAATATGGTCGTCAGCGCCTAGCCATTTCAACTTGCGAAGAATCGCCTCAACATCCCCTTGAGCGGTACGAACATTAGGTTGCAACTGCGAACCATGGAACACATCGCCGAGATAACCAATACACATTACGATACGCTGTGTTGCATCTTCATCTTCAGAATCAAGAGGCATCTCCACCGAATCATCGGCGGACTCAGGCATTCAAGCGACCTCACTCGTCGCTAGTCATGTATTCGAGTGCTTCTTCAGCCGAACTGAAACCTAGACCAAGGAGAGAGAACTCAATTGCTGTGCGCACATACTTACGAGCAAAATCGTGACTACGATCGAAGTTTGTCTTAACGTCAATTGAATCAATCAGTAAGCGTGCCGCTTCATAGAGGTGAAATGAGACATCATTCTCCTCACTTGCTTGACCAAGCTCATGAAGTCGCTGGAACTCACGAATAGCCATTGGAACGCGATCGAATTCGATGAGGGCATTAGCGAATGCGGCGAGATATTCCGGATTCTCCGGCTCCATCTTTGTTGCCTTTTTCAGGAAAGATTGAATCTGACCCTCGTTGAAGCGATCATTACCTGCGTCATCGATATTTCCGTTTTCCTGAATCTCAAACATTGCTGCCTCGGCCCAACCGTGAAACCCGATTGGACTGTCAGGATGATTATCAATCACGCTCTGAAAAATTTCCATTCCACCGAGGAAGTCTCCTCCAGTGATGCATTGTGCTGCCTTGGTCAGAAGTTCGTCGTCAACCATGGGGGGGTCCACCAGTCGCTGTGTCGAAGTGATGGTTCTTCAACGGTGCGGGTCAAATTGAATTCCAAAAATCGTCAGAATCATTCAGTAATTGGCTCTGAAGACGACGCTGAATCATCAGATGAAGTGGCGATTTGAGCACCATCTATAGGTGCACCCGGCCGAGTACGGAGCTCATTGACAAGAGCATAAACATCCATCGGCCGACGAATTCCATAGAAGCAATCTTCAGGATCAAGATCAACTGTCTTTCGAGTTCGCTGTAACTTCATCATGAAGATGAAGAATCGGAAAAGACGAACTACAATGTTGCTTGTCTCTTTCGTAGCAGCCTCTGCAACATCTGAAACAGCGCCAGCACCAATTGACATTGACTCCTCTTTCAAACCGAGACCAGATGCCGTGATAACATGGAGGCTGCCGTAACCAAGAATCCGTCCAATGAGGCTTCGCTCGACCTTTAGGTTCTCAATCTTAGAGAGGCTAATTGCATGACTGTTTGAATCAATGAATTTCAAGAAATCCTTCTTCAAATATACTTGCTTGTCTGTGATGACGTAGGTGAATGCACGTTGATACATCACTGTAAGAATGAACATCACTCCAGCATATACTCCACCAAAAATCAGATAATAAACGGAGCTCCACTCTGGCAAGAACCCGCTGTCTTCAAGACCGATATAGGGGGAAAAGAAACTGTCCGTAAGCATCTCCTCAAGGAAGAAGATGCCAGGCGTAATCGAGATTATCAGCAAAGAGACAGTATAGAGACCGCCTGACGTAGAGAAATTTACGAATCGGTTAATCCACGTGAGGATAATCATCACAACGAAGAAACCTGCGATTCCCGTCGATACGAGGAGTTGTAGGAGATTCAAAACGAAATTTAGGCCGCCTTCACCTTCAGGTGCTTCGTAGCCGATTCCAAATAGCACATGGACTGCAAGTACAAACACAATCAACAGGTAGCGAGGGAACATGGAAAGAACGATTGGACCAGAACGATAGTATGGTTCTTCGTAGGCGGACATCTCCGGAACAGCATCTCTTGCTGCTTCAACATTCAAATTCTCACGGAATGCATCCATCTGTTCGCCCATGAAACCAACCTCAACTACAGTTTGTCCGGGTTCGTATATAATTACATTCAGGAATATGCATCAATGTAGCAAGCCCCACGAATGCTCAGCATTTCCGCGAATCCACTCATATGTCCTCAAATTTCGGACTTCTACTTCATCACAAATTGCAATCTCTTCGACCACAAGTGGGTACTCATTGTAGGTAAAATGAGATATTAAACCAGCCCTAGTTGGTTGATCGAAGGTCCAGTGAGCTCGACTAGAAGCGCGGAGAATTGTACTAATCTGTGTCCGGCCATTCCAAACCCTAACCTTGAATCGAGGGAGTGGTGAATCATCATCATCAACAGGTCCATCTTCGCCCGGATGAAGAACTTCGACTTCGCAACGTTCGAATCGTTCTGTGCGCTGTCGTCTTGCATCGTGAAATAGACCTGCAGTTCGAATAGGGACTCGATGACGGTCACGGCGACGCCATGCGGTGGAATCATTCGATGTCATCGAAAGTGAAAGATGAGGGAAGAACCAGTCAAAATACGACCCATCATCGAAGTGTAGAAAACCCCAGAACCATGGAACTGATGGTGCTTGCACGATGACCTTCTGAAAATACGCAGTACCTTCGACTTCTTCATCACCAATACGCCCCTTTGCTTTCGTACCATGGATACGGAGAATATCGTATCCCATAGTACCGGTGAAAACATTGTGTGAACGAGTTACACCGGATATCGCTGGATTCCACGGAGTCATTTCGAGGTCGAAGCTGTCAGGAGCTCCTTCAGCAACATGTTCCCCATCAGATAGGAGTTTGAGCCAGAATGAAGAGGCATCTGGACGAAGGCCCATTGAGAGATCATCGTCAGTCAATGGAAGTACTGCACCTCCCAGAGAATCCGAAGGCCACGACGGATGACGGTGATCAATTGCAGCCATTCGACATTTTCTCAATACGAGTGGCTCATACATACGATCACCATCATACCACCAAGCACAAACCATACCTCCCAAAACATGCCCACCATGTTCGTCTGTGTGGAAGCGCTCCCCTTCCCATGGGACGCCGTTAACATCGACCGAAGCTGTATCTTTAGTTGACCACAATACCATCAGTTGGCGGGAACGATCAGGATGCTCCTTGCAGGGGAGCACTACAAGCCACCACCACCACTGCCAGGTTAAACGGTGCATGGTAGGTAGAAAATCGAGACGCCAAAGGGTATCGAGGTCACCTTCAAAGCGCTCCATGGCACGCCACAGGATAACAGGCTGATGAACGCTGGCTCTCAATCGATCTCTCTGCGACCAAGGAAAGACTGCCCGAGTGCGACCATCAATAGCACATATGCAACTAGAACAAATGCAGCCATCAAAAGCGCTACTGCTGGAGATTCATTCGTTGTTGGCGCATTCCAGAAAACTGAGAAGATATCGGCTGAATCATAGTAGCCTTCACCAATGATGTCATAATATTGTGAATCTGGCCAAGCAATTAGTGCTGCAGCGTTTACCATCTCGATACCCCAATGCGATACTGAAAGCCAAGCGATTCGACTCTGCCCTCCACTAAGCAATGAAAAGAAAGCCATGATGAACTCCCAAAGGCCCATAACGATCGCAATATACGCGCCGAATCGCTTGGAAAGAACACCAAACATCGCAAACGTCGTCGAATAAGCAAGAAGTACAAGGGCGGTTGCTATACCTACAATCAACCATACAGTCAAATCTTGGAATCTGAACAGTGAATCAGATGGACCAAGGAAGCCGGTGACAATGCCAACAATGACTGCGAGGCCGAGTATGTAAGGCCCAGCAAGAAGCATAAAACCAAGGATTCGATAGAGGAAGAACTCAGCCCTATGTATTGGTTTACCAACAAGGTAGTACATTGTCCCTGAAGTCATTTCATCGCGCACCAGACCGGTCGCGAGGAACATAGGGATGAAGATACCAAGAATGAACAAGAAGGCCACTTTACTCACGGCAAGAATAAATCCACGATGAGCACTCTCCAATGTGAATTCAGATTCAGATGGATCTTCGTCAACACGCCAATCTGCTTCAATCTCTACTAGATTCCCATCAGAATCGAAAACAAGTTCAACATCGCAGTCTATACCGTTGCCGTTAGTATCTTGCTGGTCATAGTACCAATAATACTCATCATCCCGAATATCTGAACCTTCATCGAAGTTTCGACAGTCGCCATCATCATCGTATCCTTGACTCTCATTTCCAGATGCTATATCTAGATCAATACCATCTTCATCGATATACATCGAAGGGTCATGTGGCTCAATCGGAGTGTCTGACTTCCCGACCATCTCGCCCCACGATAGCCAACCATAATCAGAAGAAGTGAGTGTTCCATTGACGGTCACCATGCCGTAAAAACGGATTTCATTGTCTTCAGTAGTGCATGAAGAACCATATCCGAGGGCATAGCCATCAACTTCATTCGGGAAACAATCTCGAATGTCACTTAAATCGATGAATCGCTTATCACCTGAGTTGTTAGCAATCCAAGTGTATTCCTGAATGAGGCCATTACCGTTGTAGGTATAGTTACCTGAGACCTCTGATTCATCCCAACTTAGCCAATCCATCTCTACAAATCTCCCTGAACCAGGAAACTCGTTCACATCCCAGTCAGATGTTCCATACTGACTCTCTTGCCCCTGCGGATAACCATCACCATCCCAATCTTCGGAATCACCGTCATCATCAATCGGTTCAATCCCTGATGCCATTTCTTGGGCGTAAGTCGCCAGAAGCAACATCATTACGAGGACTCCCACGCCCCCAATGACCCATGTTGAAGAACGAACACGAAGTTGTCTCGAAGTGAATTCAATCACTGCGGAGGCCTTACGATCCAAACCCGTCCACACAGTATCGAGGACCCTTGGAGGAGGAAGTGATGGCTTAGAAGGAGACTCGTTTGCAACAGAATTCACAAGAGATGTTGTTGCTGGAGGAGAAACCGGCAAAGCACCATACTCGCGACTCTTTTCTGTCATGAACGTCCCTCCGTTAGGTAAGCGAGAAGGCTCTCAAGATTGTCATCTGGATTGGTAATTGCGCTGACGCGGATATTTGAGGACCGAATCAAAGAGGGTAGAGCTGAATGTACCGAGTTGAGATCATTGGTTTGAATTTCAAGCTCACCTGGCAATGGGAAACGAACACCATGTATTGCATCTAACGGAAGTACATGGGCAGCAAGATGCCGAGGCTTATCGGTGCGCAATAGAATTCGATGTGGATGCTTGTCCAGTAAAGACCTGATTTTATGCAGATTTCCAAGAGCCAAAAGACGGCTGTTATGGAGGATAACAATCTGCTCAGTGATACGTTCAATCTCCGATAAGATATGACTTGAGACGATTACAGTCTTACCCATTGAACCAATCTCACGAATGACATTCATGATTGTAGTTCGTGCTACTGGGTCACAGCCTTGGAGTGGTTCATCAAGGACAATGAGATCAGGGTCGTTAACCAGAGCATGAGCAATCTTAACTCGCTGACGCATACCCTTGCTATACTTGCCAATCTGCTTGTGTGCGACATCGGATAGATTCACGAAATTAAGAACATGATCAGCACGAGCCCCTGCCTCATCACGAGTGAAACCATAGAGGCGAGCTAAGGTCGCAACAAACTCATGTCCAGTCATCCAATCGTAGAGTTTCTCTCCCTCTGAGACATAGCCGACTCGAGAGTATGGTGCAGGATTACGCCAAGGATCTACGCCAAAAAGGCGCACAGTACCCTTGCTCGGCTTTAATCGCCCCACGAGGAGTTTGAACAACGTGCTCTTACCCGCTCCATTCTGTCCAAGAATACCTGTTACGCCTCCACCTATCGCTAGGCTGACATCATTGAGACCTATGACCTGCCCGTAGAACTTCGTTACTTGATCTAGCATCACTGCTGGCACCGTCGCATCCACACGAATGGAATCGACTGTAGGCTGACCAACTTGGTTAAGATCAGGCATCATTCACGAGTCACCTCCAGACTGTTAACTCGGGCAGATAGGACATAGAGAGATACTGCATTGATTGCAAGTAAAGATACGACTGAGAAAGCAACGGGGTGGTCGTAACGCAAATCGATACCCATGAGATATTGCCCAAGATGGGCGAGGTTGTCGTATGGGCTAATCAGATACACTATGCTCTGATCAAACAAATTATCTACAAGGAAAGCAAGAAGTTTCGTTCCAAGGATGATTGACAAAAATCCGACTGCTGGGAAGAACTTCCCCTTAGATACTGAAGATAGGGCCATACCAATTGAAGTGTAAGTTATAATCAGCAGTAAGGCAACTCCTAACCCAGAGATAAACAATGGGAATGAATCAAAGATGTAGCCCCATCCACGTCCTTCAACGACTATCGCTAGAGCGTAAAATGAAACGTAACTGATGAGAATTACTCCACCAAGAATACTCGCTACAGAGAGATATTTCATCGCAGCATAATCGATTCGATTGATTGGGCGAGAAAAGTAGATTGCAGAAGTGCCATGAGCCCGGTCCTCCGAAATCATCCCACCAATTACGAGAGCTGTTAGGAGAGGCCAGAATAGTGCATTGCGGGGGAAGAAACCTAGAATCTTCGTGTAGATATTCACGCGGTTAAGTCCGAAACCTCGCATAATATTTGGATCACCAATCAAGGAGGCGAGCAAGAGGAAACCAAGCGCTGCCATTGATGAAATCAAAATTGCAAGCAAAGCGAGACGGACAAATGGATGGTAATGTCGGTGACCTTTTGATGAAATGATGCCATAGACATGATGACGATAGATTGCGTAATTTCTAACCCAACGAGGCCCAAGATGCCCCCTCCATGGGCGGTAGATTTGATCGAAGATTGTACCTCCCTCAATCGAGCCTGTCTGAGCTACAACAGCTGTGGCATCCTCATCACCATCACCTGAACCAAAGGCAGCTTCCATTCTCGTCACCCCAAGCGATGGCTCGGCTGACTCCTCTACAGATTCGTCAGATACCACATTCTCAGAAGGGATTACCTCCACAGGAATCGCCACCGGTGCATCAGGAAGTTGGGGCTCGACACTGGGATTAGAATCCACTAGGAACTCATCAGTCACACCAATCCCTCCTCGGAAACTTCTGCGCCAATGACACGCCCTTCAGGCGTAGAACTCAGCAGGTCGGCTGCTGTCCTCGTACCATACCCAAGTTGATCCATGATGAGCAAGAAAAGATCCTCAAGACTTGGCTCATATTCCTGCATCTGTCGGACCTGAACTTGTGACTTCGCTGCAGCATCGAGAATATGATCCACAGTTGATTCATCTTGACGCAATATACGCATAACCCTCCCCATGCGACGAACGGTTAATCCAGCATCCTTCAGTGCCAATTCAATTCGACTGGCTCCGCCCCAGACAGTGATCTCGATTTCACGATCAATTTGCTTGGCTAAATCATCGATTTTACGATGAACAACAACACGACCCTTGTGAATCATTACAACCTGTTCGCAAACCGCTTGGACATCATCCATAAGATGACTGCTCATCAGGATTGAACGACCACCTTCACGAACAATCTGGAATAGAGTATTCAACATGAATCCACGATGCTCCTGATCAAGGCCATTAGAGGGCTCATCGACAATCAATAGTTCAGGATCGTGAACGATAGCACAACCAAGCTTAGCAGACTGTGCCATACCTGTAGAAAATGTACCGATTTTACGATAACGCTGATCGCGAAGACCAACATACTCTAGCACCTCATGTGCACGCTGCTGCGCTATAGTTGGGGACATACCAAGTAATTCAGCAGAATAACGGACCTGATCAATTGCGGTCAGGTCTAGATTCAATGAATCATACTCTGCCATGTAACCAATTTTACTACGGATTAGGTCACCTTCAGTACGTATGTCGTGACCAAGGACCTTACCTTCTCCAGATGTAATGTGTATGAGGCCAAGAAGTGTCTTGATGAATGTCGATTTTCCAGCGCCGTTAGGTCCGAGGAGTCCGATTGAACCATGAGGAACTTGAAGATCTACACCATCAAGAGCAACATGTTGACCGTAGTTCTTGGTCAACGAACGGG
>PATC01000046.1 GCA_002712285.1 Methanobacteriota archaeon | reverse complement strand
TACCAGTCGCGATACCATACGCACATTCACCTCGATCAATGACAAACAGACCATATGATGTACGATCGATTAGCATCTCCTGAAGTTGTGTGAGCTCGAATGTCGAATCACAACGATAACGATATGACTGAAGTGAATCAGGTGGGTCATCTACTACGATATTCATCAAACGCGTCTTATTGTTTCCAACAATAACATGGCCAACAAAGAGAGCAAGGCCAAAATCGCCCGGAGTAGGGTAACGATTCAATGTTGAAATCGCCGATTCAATTGCATCAGTAACATGCTTCTTTGTAGATTTAGACTTGATATTCTGTGCTTGTCCGAGTTCCTGAGACAACTGTCCACGGACGTCAGATATCTGACGGTCAGGGGGTACGATGACAGATACTAACTCCGTACCCATGCCTCGCATCCCCTCAAGTTCTTGAAGGGCATTCTTGAGACGGAGGCGGCGTTGCTGCATCTCCAAATCATCGGACATCCTGCTGCACCTCCTTCGTAAGGGTCCGAAGCCCGCATTTGAACCCTGTTCATTGAATCAATACTGAAAGTAGGCAACGGATTGATGAGCCGCTTCCATCGGTCAATGTTGGATGACGGTCCGAGTCGCCGCCTTAGGTGGAAGCCTTCTACGTCCTGAAGTCGAAGACCGCCAAGCATGGCTACGCAGTCTTTCGGAGTCTGTAATTGAGATTAACTCGCGTGGAATTAGGCTTGTTCTTGTTGTAGGTGGAGGAGCGCCAGCACGTGAAGGGATAGAGTTAGCAAAACCATTGATTGGCGATGATGTCGAGGCATTAGATCGAATCGGCATCGCTGCAACCCGCTTGAATGCTAGAATTGTCTCCGAAGCGCTTGAGGGCGCTGGAATTCAAGTCCCTAACAAAATACCTGAGTCCATTGAAAACGCGTTAAGCCTCGCTGCAACAAACAGCGTAGTGGTCATGGGAGGAACTGTTCCAGGACATACTACAGACAATGTTGCAATTACGATGGCATGTAATCTTGAAGCAGAACGGTGCATAATTGCTACAAACGTAAGTCACGTTCATAGTGCAGATCCACGTACTAATGAAAATGCAGTTCGTTTCGAACATCTAACACATGATGAATTACGAGAAATTGTTGGGCCTCCCGTTCATAGTTCAGCAGGCGGGAGTGGAGTCGTTGACCCAATAGGTGCAGACCATGCAAGGACAGCGGGACTATCTCTGGCCGTTCTTGATGGGAGGTACATGGAACGCCTCCATGCTTGCCTATGCGGGGAATCGTTTGAAGGCACTACTATCGAGGGATGAGACATGGCGAAGGGTTCGAAGATGGCAGAAAAGATTCGTTCCAATGTTGATCGAGTTCGAAAACAATCCAAAACGGATTTGAAATCTGTACCCCCTCACCGTCATTGTGTAATTTGTCGTTCAGTAATTCGCATCGATGCAGACCCTCCAATATGTAGCAACCCAGAATGTCTAGCCAAGCATAGTAAGAATGAGAGATCAAGGAAACAACTCTCAGTTCTAATGTATATCTTTCCCGCCATTGCAGTCCTCCTAGTAATCCTAAATGTAACTGGAGGGGGAGGCGTATGACTTCCATAGTTATGCGAGTCCTGTCCTTATTCCCAATGATTGTTGCATTCATCTGCGGTATCCTACTGCTTGCCAGCCTGATTGGTATTCAAGCACCAGAACAAAGCGAACAGGTTCCGTTGATTCCTTGTGGCGTACCTGGATTCCAATCATGTCCCGTTGGAATGACATCTGATAATCTATCAATCCCATCTGGATTCATATTACTCGACATCGATGCCACAATTGAATGGGAACGTCCAGACGTTGCTTGGGTTGGACTTGTAGATGCATCTGCAGCAGACACCTGCCCCCCTGATGATAACGGCCTCACGGATTGTGAGGCAAGTGAATTTGATTTCCTTGCCGGAGGAAATGGTACTGACGGGATGTTTGAGCATTCGTTTACCCCAGGTGACACTCGTTTCGTTACAGGTGGCAATCCGGGTAGCGCTGATCTCGCATCCCAAAAAGTGACTATCAATATCGAATGTTCGTTAGCTTGGTGGGTGGAAGCATTACTTTTCTTTGCTGGAGCGGGACTCCTAGGAAGTGCCTTTGACATGAACTTCCCCCTAATCAGTGGCCTTTTTGGTCGCTTCGGCAAAGAAGTATGAGCCCGAATCACTCGCCAACGCGTTGAAGAACCGAGGGGGAATCCAAGTATCATGGATACAATCCGATGCGCCGGTTGTGGACGTATGATTGATGTCAGTGCTCTTAGATCAAGCTATGGTGGATTCGATGTGTACTGCACCATTTGCGGACATACGACACACATTGATTCCTGATTAATCGGGACGATGCTTTCGATGCCATCCTTCGGGTAATTCGAGTGGATCTTCGATAATATCTGCACCGATTTTTTCGATCAGAATACTCTTCAATTCTTCAAGACCCCAACCTTCCGTAGCGCTAATTGCAATGTGACCAGAATCTGGGTTTACTGTATCACCCTCCTTTAGACCGAGAAGATCCATCTTCCCATCAACGACAAGCACAGGTGTTTCTCCAAGCATGTCAGTAACCTCTACCAATAGGTTCTCCTGAGTAAGCATCGAGTTGCCCCCACTTTCAGAAGGATCCATCAGATAAACTGCAATTGATCCTACGTTCTCTAATGCAGCGATAGCCTGCATCTCAATGTCATTCCGTTCAACCATCGGCCGATCAAGGAGACCAGGGGTATCCACCATCTGGTAAATCCTGCGACGATGTTCAAAATGGCCCACATGCAGACGTTTCGTAGTGAAGGGGTATGCGTTAACCTCAGGCTCACCAGAAGAAAGAGCCGAAATTAACGCAGACTTACCCACATTGGGAGCACCTGCAACTACAATACATGGATCAAGAGGGTCGATTGTAGGGAATCTACGCATGATGTTTCTGGCATCATTAAGCCATGCAAGTTGCGGCCCAATCTGATCAAGGATTGAGGCACAACGGCCGTAGACGTGACGTCTACGTTCGTGAAATTCCTCGATGCTTCGATGCTTCGCCATCCTTGATTGACCCTCTCTGGACATCCGATTGATTTGATCTGCTGCCCACTGAACGCCTCCAAGATTCTGTTTGAATGGGTCATGACCAACAGCTGCATCGATAAGTGCAGCATCGAATGGGCTCAACTGATCGAGGCTGGGCCATCTTGAAACCCACTTTCTCAAAGTTGTCTCAAGCACGTCACATGAAGATTGAATCATCGCAAGCATCTGCTTACGAACCCTGTGATACTTGTCTGGATCATCTACAAGATTCGCTTTCTTAGAAGCCGCAGAGAATGCCTTATCCATCAATTCGCCTGGTTGTAGGACAGTCGGGATGCGCCGCCATTGGACCGCTGGCATTCCGATTCCTCCGACCTTCGGTTAGGCTAGGTATTCTTGAAGACAGGGCCTCGGAAGGACCCTCAATCGCCGATGCGACGGTTCATAGCCCCCTCCCGAAGTCGCAAGCCATGACTCCCGGCTACCCCGAATGGGCGATGGTAGAACTTGACAAAATGGGCATTACAGATGTATCCGATTTTCAAGACATACTATACGGTCCAATCGCAGACAGGAAGGCCGGTTTGCGTCGCGATGACCTTGTCGAGATTCTGCTAGATGCCCGCTCACTAAGTGGAGATATGGAACCCTGGGTCCGAGGGCGCCTCATATCATCTCACAAATCATCTCTAGAAATCATAGATTCAGAGGGTAGATTTCGTGCGTTAGCGCGAGAGGTTATTGTTGAAATTCGCCTCATAACTCACACTCGCCCCCCATACATAGACGATGAGGAATTAATGACCTTCGAGCGTGCAGAAGCACGCCGACGCAATGAAATCCAAGAGCAAGTTGAGAAACGCGCCTCAAACAGCCACGAGAATCACCAGTGGGGATGAACATGACACTCAACGAAAAGCGATGTATCCCGTGCGAGGGTGGTGTTCCACCACTTACACATGAGGAAATCGAACCATTTTATGCTGAACTGAACCCTGAATGGAAGGTAGTGGATGCTCATCATCTAGAACGAAAATGGTCTTTCGAAGATTTTGCAACCGCTTTGGATTTCCTTAACAAGGCAGGACAAATTTGTGAGGATGAATTTCACCATGCTGATTTTGAGATAGGTTGGGGACGAGTCAACGCTGTGATTTACACTCACAAAATAGATGGTTTAACCGAGTCAGACTTCATCCTTGCATCCAAAATCGATCTTTTGGATGGGCAATGACATGAAGGATGTGCAACGCAACCTGACAACAAGAAGAACAGTGTATACCTTTCAGGACAAAAACGTGGACCATTTGATACTTGAGAATGCGTTCATATCTGCTAATAATGCACCCTCACATAAGCAAACAAATCCTTGGAAATTCTACATTTTAGGAGTAGAAACTAGAAACAAAATTATCCCAGATGTGATTGACCTAGCTAGGAAGAAAGCAGAATCAAATGGGGTAGTAGATTTTGATATGGCACAGAAAAGAGCCGTATCAAAAATAATTGACCCACCGGTACTAATCGCAGTTACATCCAAACTGAGTCCAGATGATTCTTTTCGAGAAGAAGAAGACTATGCAGCATCAGTTTGTGCATTGCACAATGCAGTCCTGTACCTGTGGGATATGGGCGTAGGATCACAATGGAGCACTGGGGCAATTACACGTCACAAAAACACATACAAAGCCGTAGGTATACCAGAAGATGAAGAGAGAATTATCGGTTTCCTCAAAGCAGGGTATCCTGAGGAAACAACTCCCCGAAAAAATAAGAAAAAAGATATTTCAGAAATCCGATTTTACTTGCCTTGATTCCATTATGATAAACCATGAACACATGTCAAAATAAGAGAGGGTGACGAAATGAGTCAAAATGTTCGATTAGCGGTTTACCCTAGGAAAGGGGGGCCGGAAAGCATAACCGTCATCGAAGGTGAACTCGGATCACTTGCACCGGACCATATTCGAATAGATGTACACTACGCTGGAATCAATTTCGCCGACCTAATGATGAGGCAGGGGCTATATGGTGCAGCACCACCTTTCCCATTTACACCTGGGTATGAGGTTAGTGGGACAATAATTGAGATTGGGAAAGATGTACGTAATCGTTCAGTTGGCGATCGTGTAGTCGCAATGACACGATATGGGGGATACACGACCATAATTGATGTCCTACCTGATCAATCCTTCATTCTAGGACCAAGTATGAAACTAGAGGCAGCGGCTGCAATGCCGGTCACATATGCTACTGCACATCACATGTTAGTACATCTTGGCAGGATTCGAGAAGGGGATACCGTTCTCGTCCATCATGCCGCAGGAGGAGTCGGAACTGCAGTGGCACAGATAGCTAAAGCAAAAGGAGCAGGAATGATCATCGGAACTTCCTCGGCTCAGAAGAAAGAATTCGTCGAATCAATGGGTATGCACCACATTTCACGAGGAGATGATTTCGTAGCACCATGCCGCGAACTCACAAATGGACGTGGCGTCGATCATGCCCTTGATCCAGTTGGAGGGAATCATCTCTTGAAGTCATACAAAGCATTAGCCAAGGGAGGTAAGTTGTACACCTTTGGAGGTTCATCTGCAGTCCCTGGGCAACGGCGAAATATTCTCGCAGCCCTTTGGATGTGGTGGAGATTCCCCCGATTCGACCCATTACGTATGATGAATTCAAACAAAGCCGTCTTTGGCGTCCATCTTGGTACTTGGGATAGAGAGGAAATCATGCAAGATCAGATGAAAGAACTTGTAAAAATGCAGAAAGATGGACTAATCGAACCCGTAGTTGACAGTATATTTCCACTCGCCGATGTGGCCAAAGCCCACACGCACATGCACCAACGGAAAAATAAAGGGAAGATTTTGCTTGATTGCAGAGATTGATTCGTATCTATAGAGGTGTAAAGGATGGAAAAACGCCAAAAAATATTACTTGGAATTGTCATTTTCTTGTTACTTCTATTCAGTGGTCCAAGATTAGATTCAGATCTAGGAAATGATTGGATAGTTGGGGATGAAAGACCTCTTATTATTGCTCACAGAGGGGGAGCAGATATATTTCCAGAAAATACAATGGTTGCATTCGAAGGTGCTGCAATGATTGGAGTCGATATGCTTGAAATGGATTTCCAGTTGACTTCTGATGGCCGTCTGATCACTATGCACGATGACACTGTAGACCGTACTACTAACGGCACCGGACTAGTTATTGATATGACATTGGAAGAAATATTGAACCTAGATGCTTCTGCAAAATTCACCAATATATCAGGAGGAAACCCTTGGAATGAAAGCCACCTACCCCCAGTTACGATAGAAGAAGTTCTCGATCGATTTATCGATTCACCCCATCTTCTAAGTTTGGAAATAAAGAATGAAGGAGAAGAGGGCAAAATTGCTGCTGAGATAATGTTCCAAGAAATCGCTTCTAGAGATATGGAAGATCGTATTGAGGTAGGGTCATTCCATATTGAATCAATTCAATCTTTCAGAGAGATAAGTGAGGGTAGCGTTGCAACTTCAGGGGTTGAATCAGAAATAAGAAAATGCATCCTTATTCCAATGTTACAACTTGATCGGTGGTGGTTAGATCCTGGTCAAGTATCCATACTCCAGATTCCAACTGAAGGAGGAGGGTTCGATTTGGCAACAGAAGGTGTCGTGAATCGTGCACATCAACATGGGCAAGCTGTCCAATATTGGACAATCAATGATCGAGAAATGATGAATCATCTAATTGATATCGGCGCTGATGGCATCATGACTGATGACCCAATTCTTCTACGTCAAGCAATTTCTGATGCAGGATATAATCTCCCAGAACCTTGGGTCTGAATCACAAACGAATTGGGCGTGTAGCACCACAAGCCTGACACTTCATCAGGGTTGTACGGTCTTCCTTAACGAAGTGTGTATCTGGAGCATTACATTGGTTGCAGAGGATGTATGCTTTCACATAATTCACAATTCTGCCACGGATCCTCTTAGGAGGGATTCTTCCCTTGAACATCACACGTGTGGTTTCCTTAGTACCACTCGTACCAAGTTCTCCGAGTAGATATTGGTAAACATGGTTAGCATCACGATCCATCTTTGAGATGAGTTCAGAAAAATTACGGATAATGGTCTGATTTCCTTCAATCATGATATCTGGCTCAGGGAGTGTCCAACGAGCACGCTCGCTGATATCTGTAGGAATATTATCCCGTGCCCGGTCGAGCAAGGACTCGTATTCAAAATCCGCCATACCCATTCGACACGCCTGCCCCATTTCAACCCCACCGCCGTTTCATTGATGCACCATGTCGGGCTTTCCAAGTCCATGACAGCACCCATCGAAGTCCTCTTCACGAGGTTGCACGACAAAGCACAACCACCACATCGAGGCAGTGCACTTGCTGCTGGTTGGGACTTACATTCTATCCAAGAACATACGGTATACAAGGAGCGAACAACACGAATCCCCACCGGATTAGCTGTTGCAATTCCTCCTGGATTTGAAGGACAAATACGGGCACGTTCATCTCTTGGAGCAAAGGGAATGATTCTACCAAATGGCGTAGGTACTATTGATGCTGATTATCGAGGCGAGATTCAAATTCTCGCTACTTGGATTGGTGAAAATGAATCATTCAAAATCGAAGCAGGAGAGAGAATTGCTCAACTCGTCATTGCTCCTATTCCATCAGTAGAGTTCATCGAAGTTGAAAGCACCGAATTGGGAGACACGAAACGAGGCACGGGTGGTTTCGGTAGTACTGGACGATACTGATGTAGATGCCCTCTATGTCCGGTGGATTGAAATCTTGGGGATGGGACCTATAACCGGTTCAAATGACACTAAGCATTGAGGAACTCAGGACGAAAGCCGCAGAATTGCGGGCTAAAGGGCTCAATACCCAACAGATTGCAGACGAACTCTCTGTTTCTCAAACCACAGTGCAGTGGTTGTCAAATGAAGGCGTCACAGAATCGCCTCCAGATGATGTTCGTATCGGTTGGAGAACAATTGGCGCACGCGCCACAAGAATCGAAGCAATCGGGCTTATCTTAGCTGACATCATCGACGAAGAACTTGAAGGCGAAGTCGACACAATAGTAGGAATTAGTCTAAACGGCATCGCATTCGCTCAATCTCTTGCTGGCCATATCGATGCTGACTTTGCGATATACCGATCTGTCGATGAAGACGGTTCAGGCCATCTTTCAAACAAGTATGGGAATGTCGCTGGCCGTGATGTTGCTGTCATAGATGATGTCCTATCCACGGGATCTACAATGCGACGTACAATTGAGGCCCTTCGCTCCGAAGGCGCCAACGTCTGCCTATGTATGGTCCTAGTCAACAAGACTGAGCGCAATGAGATCGAAGGCGTACCACTCCGCGGACTAATCCGCGCCGTCAATGTCTGAGGTTCAAACATGCACTGGGCCGACCGTACCGCGCAAGACCTTGCGCGTCGAGGAGATAATCACACAATTGCTGCAGGTATCACTCCATCAGGTGAATTTCACATTGGCCATATCCGAGAAATTCTAACAGGGGATATGATTGTACGAGCTTGCCATGATGCAGGTATGGATGCACGTCTCCTTTTTATTATCGATTCAATCGACCCACTAAGAAAGGTGTACCCGTTTTTGCATTCCGACTACGAGGAATATATCGGATATCCACTCTACAGAATTCCACCGCCTGATGTAGAAGGTAGACCAGATCTTGAAGCAGAGGGGAACTATGCATCTCACTTCCTCAATCCCTTCCTGGATTCGCTCAAAGAATTAGGTGTCTTCCCAGAATTGTCATGGAACCACGAAGCCTACGAATCTGGGAAATTCGAAGACGCAGCCCGAATCTTTCTCAATAATCGAACAGAAGTAGCAGATCTTCTTACTGAAGTATCTGGTCGTCCAATTCCAGAAGGCTGGTATCCTTACACTCCAATTGGACACAATGGTAGCATGGACGGTTTGACCGTTACAGGTTGGGAAGACCCCTATGTTCTATGGGTTGACGCCGAAGGAAAAGAAGGACGATCACATATTGGGACTGCTGAAGGAAAATTACCTTGGCGTTTGGACTGGCCAGCGAAGTGGGCGATTCATGGCGTCACTTGCGAACCCTTTGGAAAAGATCATGCTGCATCAGGTGGAAGTTACTCTACTGGACGTAAATTAGTTCAATTCCTAGGAACGAATCCACCACATCCAGTACCATATGAATGGATTCAATTGAAGGGGCAAGGTGCGATGTCAAGTTCAACAAATGTGTTTATTGGGCCATCGGAAGCATTAGATTTGGTTCCGCCTGAAATACTAAGATTTCTGATCTCTCTCAACAAGCCGAAGAAACATATTGAATTTGACACTGGTGATTTACTCTTCAAACTAGGTGAAGCATACGATTCGTATGTAGTGGGTTACATTCGTAATCATCTAGAATTGAAAGATGGTGACTCATCAAGAATTAGTAATATTAAACAAGACAAAAACGCATCCATCCGTTTTGCCCAGGTCGAACACGGAAAAATGCCAGATAAAATAAACCTAAGAGGATCGTTTAGGCACCTCTCAATGTTAGCACAGATTCGTTCGAATGATGAATCAGTTTGGGAATCAATGAGAATGTATGGCATGATAGACGGAGAACCAAGTGAAAACCTAGTTCTTCGGCTACATAGAATGAGAAAATGGATTGCGTCGGAGCACTTTCCGGAAGGCTACAGGATTGCAATTCAAACCTCAATCACCGATGATGCGAAACAAGCAATCCTAATTCGAAAGGACATCACAATGGATACCAGAATACGTGATTATTACGCAGCATTAGTTGAGACGTATGAAACATGTAAATGGGAATATCAAACACTCCAAGATGCAATATGTGATTATGCTCGGGAGTATGGATTGGATCTTTCTGAAGCTTTCAAAATGCTATACTTAGTCCATCTAGGCCAAGACTACGGGCCTAAACTCGCAACCCTCCTACCTGAGATTCCAAGAGAGCACGCTATATCGGCGCTGAGAGATGCAATTTCCATCTTAGATGAGGCGTGAAGCACGATTAAAATCGGCATTCTTCATATGTGGAGTATCCATACCCTCACTAATGCCCGTTCATTGCCCTACTTGTGAGGCCCCGGTTGAGGCTACAGCCAAGTTCTGCCTAAAATGCGGACATGACCTTCTTGTGATCGGGCCAATCACCTCTACAGGTCATGATGTTCGGCAGTTGAAGGAACTAATCAGAAGCCGTTCGGATCTTGCGATGGCGGAGAAGTTCGACCTCATTGCGAAAATTGAGGATGGTGCGAACCCTATCGAACTTGGTTTAGCGGCTGCAAGCGAAGAGGATGCTGCGATGGCTCTTGCAACAGAATCGGTGTCAGTAGTTCCAGAATCTACTGAATCTACAATGGATGCAATGTCTTCTGCTGTCACATCAGCCCTGGGTAGTGGAATCCAAAGAAACCCAGCAGCTGCTGCTGCTGCAGCAGCGATATCTCACGATACGAATGCATGGTCCCTAATCTCCGCTGGCATGGTCGCCCTCAACGAGCCAGTCTACCTTCAAGCAATGGAATTAGGCATGGAAGCTAGCCACCATATTCATGATATCGCAGCCGGTGGAGTAGAAGCACTCTCTAGTGAAGACCTCAAGGCAATCCCAGTTCTCAAGCCACCAAAGAAATCATTCTGTCCAAAATGTGGTTCAGATATTCATGCTCACACTATGCTCCAATGGAGAAAATGGAGAGACCATTCAGGAGAAGTTGTTCAACTGCAGACACAAGCGGGTATGGAAACTGCAATTATCCAAACCGCTGCCCACTTCATGACCTCAATCCAGGCTCTTGAAACTCAAGTTGGGGAATTACAAGCCGCTCTAGATGCTGCTGATCCAGACGCCGTTAAGGAAGCGATGGCAGAGGAATTTGACGAAGAGATGCGTGCCGAAATTTCAGCTGAATTGGAAGCAGCCCTTCGTGAGCAAATAGAAGAAGAGGTCCGTGCAGAACTCGCAACCTCTCGTACAATCTCCAGTCGGGCAGGAACTGTTAGTCGACCTCGAGGGACTTCTTTCAAACCCAAGACAATGAAGGAAACCAAGCCTGCCCCTAAACCCAAGCCAAAGAAGGAAGAGGTGGAGGAAGAAGGCGAGGATGTATCAGAATCCGAGGAGAAACCTAAGGAAGAGAAACCCAAGGAAGAGAAAAAGTCCGCAGCAGCAATGATGTTTGGCGGAGCACGAAAAAAGGTAACTTTTGAGGGCGAAGAAGGAGACAAGGCACAGTGGTTCCTAGATAATGGCCTTCAAACAATATACGACCCACATGGAACAGGTAAGGAACTCAAACCACGAACAATCCTTGCACGATCATCCGACGGAAATGTCCGCGTACAAGATGTTGTCCGTATCTATGCAGATCAGGGTGTGGATGGCCTATCTGAACTCGCTTGGACTAGTCCGTTAACACAATACATCATCGAGGCTTTCGATTCTTGCTAACCCAATGATAAGTTCTATTCACTCACCCACCTAGGGTGAATCATGCCAGATGTAGGGCCGCTTGGCACATACTATTGGAGAACTATCTCTACAATGGATTTTTCAATGGCCTGGACAATTGGTCTAACTCACATTATTTCGGTTCTTGGAGTAATTACAGCAATAGCTCTAATTTTCTTAGCGATGTTGATTATCAGAGCGCGTCCAAAAGCTGCAGAAAATCGATTCATGTGCGTTCTTCTGCTAGCCGAATCTTGGAGAGTGCTTGCTCAATGGTACAATCTTGTCCCACTTGGCCCTGAAGCAATACCGTACATCCAGTACTATAGAGTTGGATGGTATTTCTGTGGGATTCTATGCATCATGCTGTATCTTTCTACAGTCGCATTTTACCCTACAAAGAGAACACAATTCATGGCTAAAGAAGCGATTAAAAACAAGCTCTGGTGGATTCTTCCAGTCATTAGTGCCGTCATTCTAGGATTACTAATTGCCTCGACGGGAGGGTTGCATGGAACCATTGGAGGAACGATGCATGTCGATTGTAGCCAGCCCATGATTTTCGATGAAGAGGGAAACTCCCCTGCTACTCTGACATATTCCCCAGGTATGGCTGAGACAACAGGTACATGTAACAAGGATCTATCGCCCTATGTTTTCTTCGTTCCTGAAGCAGGTGCTGGATTTGGTACTCTGCTCCTGATTCTTCCAGTATTTTCTGCAACGATTGCAATGTTCCTAATGCGTGCGGCATGGAAGCGTCTTCGAGAAGAAGAAGGGCGCGAACATGAAGCAAATGAAGCTCGCTCTCTTTTTATCGGATTTACGGGGAAAGCAACCATCAAAGGAATGGCAGTAATTTCGATAATTGCAACTACTGTAATGTTCGGTAGATTCAACCTTGCAGACATGACTACAATCGAAAATATCGACCAGTTAGTCATCTACAATTATTGTCTGTATGCTTTTCTATTCAGTATTCTAATTACTGGGATGTTTGAGGGATTCATGTTCACTTACGCGATTCTAAAGAACGATATTCTTGGAATTGACGAAAAACTAAGGAAAGCCTTCAGCGCTGCAATATTCGCTGGCCTCGGAGGAATTATGCTTCTCCTAGCCACCGAGATGATGGAGGGATTAATTCCTGGCGGGGGATTGGTAGGTGGCGTCATCATTGGTGCCCCTCTAGTGGTACTTAGAAAGCCGATATTTGTCGCCATCAACAACTTCTCATCCATGCTCATGCCAGAGGCCTTCACTAAAGCAGAATTATCCTATATTGAAGCATATGAAATTGCTATGGAAGACCGAATTATCACCGATGAAGAGCGTAAATTCTTGAAACTACAGGCAAAGACATTGGGTCTTGATGATGAACGAGTAAAATACATCGAGACCTGGTACGATGAAAACCTCGAAGAAGAAGAAGAAGAAGAGTGAACCAATCAGGTTCCAATTAGACGCCTTGGTTCTGGCATTCCTTCTCTAGCGACTCCAATTGCTTCAACTTCCATCCTTGCACCGCTAAGTGTTGTAACAAATGGAATGTTGAGTTCGACAGCAAGACGACGCATCATGTTTCCATCGAGAATGGCTCCACCTGACTTTGAGGGAGTATTGAGGATTAGTTGGATGTCACCCTGCCTCATGAGATCCAATGCGTCTGGACTTTTTCTCTCAGCGATCCTGTATGCAGTCTCTACCTCGAGACCTCCTTTGTCACGTAGCACTTGTGCCGTTCCAGGAGTAGCATGGAGGGTGAATCCCATCTCCTGTAGACGTGTAGCATGAGGGATAACGTTGGTCTTGTCAGAATCACGTACCGTGATGTATACTCCTCCAGAGATAGGAACTGGAACCTCGGTAGCCATCCTAGCCTTCAGATAGGCTGCTGCTGCGACCTCATGAGACCCCATAACTTCCCCAGTCGACTTCATCTCAGGCCCCGGAGCAGGGTCGAGACCACGGAGTTTTATGAAAGGAAATACAGGAGCTTTTACACATACGAGATCAGTCTCTAAACGAGGTATTTCCACCTCCGATAACTTAGCACCAAGAGCCAGCAAAGCAGCAATACGGGCAAGAGGCACACCGGTTGACTTAGCAACGAAGGGGAATGTTCTGCTTCCACGTGGATTAACCTCGAGAACATAGAGGACTTCCTCTTTGATTGCAAATTGGATATTGAAACATCCACGGATACCAAGCCCTACGCCGATTTTTTTGGTCCAATCTTCAACCTGAACAAGGATATCCTGAGGAACATTCTGAGGTGGAATAAAACAGGTAGAATCACCCGAATGAATACCTGCCTCCTCAAGATGCTCCATGACTGCACCAATGAGGACTGACTCGCCATCGCACACTGAATCTACATCCAGTTCCATTGCCCCACCAAGATACTGATCGACTAGCAACGGCTTATCTGGAGCAATATAAGCCTCAGACATGTAAGCATCAAGTTGATTCTCATCAGTTAGAATCTCCATCCCACGGCCACCTAGAACATAGGAAGGCCGGATTAACACTGGAAAACCAATCTCTGCTACCGCGGCACGGACATCTTGGGGATTAGCTCCTGTTAGGCCAACAGGCATTCTCAAACCATGCTTTTTCGCAAATGCCTCAAACCTCTCACGATCACTTGCTTCATCGACAGCATCTGGGGTAGTCCCGATTAGTTCAGTATCAATTCCCATCGTACGTAAATGAGAAAGACGCTCATTCATTGGAAGTGCTAGGTTAATTGCTGTCTGGCCACCAAACTGTAGAAGGAGACCATCTGCATTCTCACGCAAAAGTACCTCTACAACAGACTCTAGATTAAGAGGATCGAAATAGAGACGGTCTGAGGTGTCGAAATCGGTAGACACAGTTTCAGGGTTATTGTTGATTAGAATCGCTTCATGGCCTTCATCACGAATCGCTTGGACTGCGTGTACGCATCCATAATCAAATTCAATTCCCTGACCAATCCGGATTGGTCCTGATCCGATTACCACATGACGATACGCTTCAGAGCCATCATCACGAGAACGACGCTCGTGAGGGACTTTATCCACTCCAAGAGGAGCACTGCCACCTTCGTAAGTCGAATAGTAGTATGGTGTCACCGCTGCAAATTCTGCGGCACAAGAGTCCACCATACGATATACGGGGTGAATGCCCAGATTATGACGGCACTCCATGACTCCTAGAGGGCCGTGATCGTGATCGAGTTCACGAACGCCAGTTACCGGGAAACCAGCTAAAGCATCCGCAATATGGGCGTCAGTCATACCTGCGCCCTTCCATCGTTGGAGGTCATCAATATCTACATCAGAAGGAGATCCTCCATGCGCCATAACCTCCATTTCAGTAGCTGCCAATGAGGCGAATCTATGGAGGAACCAACGAGTAATTCCACCACTAATCTCACGAACTCGTTCTATTCCCCAACCTCTTCTAAATGCCTCAATTAATGCTAACATTCTACGATCTGTAGGCACACGCAACCAATTCTCGAGGGTCTCATCAGGGAGAGGAGTGGCAGCCCTCTCAATTTGCCCCTCACCTTCAGATTCATCTGCCAAGGTAAGTGGTCTTGGATGAGGAGCACCCATCTCTAATGATGCAACGGCTTTCAAGAAGGCCTCTTCGAAGGTTCGACCAATTGCCATTACCTCTCCAGTACTCTTCATCGATGTCCCAAGAGTTCTGTCTGCGGTTCGGAACTTATCAAATGGCCAGCGAGGAATCTTGACTACGCAGTAATCTAGAGTTGGCTCAAAGGCAGCAGTTGTCCCTTTTCCAGTGAT
This sequence comes from Methanobacteriota archaeon, assembly GCA_002712285.1. GTDB lineage: Archaea > Thermoplasmatota > Poseidoniia > Poseidoniales > Thalassarchaeaceae > MGIIb-N2. Next base: position 8,943 of record PATC01000046.1, on the reverse strand, counting down.
AGGATTGGGGAGCTCATCGAGAGTGTAACCAACGGCTATTAGTGCAGCCATTCTGGCAATTGGGTATCCTGTCGCCTTAGATGCCAGAGCTGAAGAACGACTGACACGAGGATTAACTTCGATTGTACGATATTCGCCCGTCTCTTGATTAAATGCAAACTGGACATTACATCCTCCTTTGATATCTAAGCGGCGTATGAGTCTAAGAGCAGCATCTCGGAGCATCTGATGGTCACGATCGGAAAGAGTCTGTTGGGGAGCAACAACTGTCGATTCCCCAGTATGAACGCCCATCGGATCGATGTTCTCCATCGTGCACACGATGATACAATTGTCAGCAGCATCTCGCATAACCTCGTACTCGTGTTCCTGCCAACCGAGGATGCTCTCTTCAATGAGAACCTGATCAATACGGCTATGCAAGATTCCTTGGCTTGCAATTTCAACAAGTTGGCCTCGATCCCATGCTGTACCACCGCCTAATCCACCAAGAGTAAAGGCAGGGCGGATTAGAAGGGGGAAGCCCCCTATCTCCTCGGCTGCTGTAAGAACCTCATCAATAGAACCACAAGCTATCGCCTTGGGTACAGGTAGTCCGATTTCTTCACATACTCGCTTGAAACGGTCTCGATCCTCTGCATCGTCGATCGCATCAAGTTCACAACCTATCAGTTCAACACCAAGTGCATCAAGTGAGCCATCGTGAGCTAAACTAGAAGCGATGTTGAGAGCGGTTTGACCACCCATCCCTGCAAGTAACGCATCTGGCTTCTCAATCTCGAGAATGCGGCGGACAACATCGGGGAGAAGAGGTTCAATGTAGATCCGATCTGCCATAGAAGGATCATTCTGAATCGTCGCAGGGTTGCTATTGACCAGTATGACTTCATACCCCTCTGCCCGCAAAGCTCGACAAGCCTGAGAACCTGAGAAATCAAACTCAGCAGCCTGCCCGATTCGAATAGGCCCACTCCCTAAGAGAAGGATTCGATGGATATCAGTACGCTTTGGCATCAGTTTTCACCGCCCAGTAGAGATGGCGTAGCCACTGGAGACAAGATTTCAGGCACTGATGAACCAAGATGCTCGGCTACAATAGATGAGAAACGATCGAAAAGTGGACTTGCATCATGAGGGCCTGGGCAAGCCTCGGGATGAAATTGGACAGAGAATGCCGGTCTACCAATGACGTCCAGACCCTCGACTGTCCTATCGTTAGCATTCACATAGCGTACTTCGACGTTTGTTCCGATTGCATTCGATTCTTCATCAGAGCAAGCACCCGTCGGATGTGGGGCTAACATACCCTGTTGAGGATCCGCAACTGCAAATCCATGATTCTGCGAAGTGATACTTACCGTACCATCCGCAAGATCAACCACCGGTTGATTTGCTCCTCGATGACCATAGAGGAGCTTGTAAGTTCGAAGGCCTGCGGCTAAACCAAGTAACTGGTGACCTAGGCAGATACCCATTGTGGGGTATCCCTCGTCGATAGCCGAAGCGATTACTCTTCGCGCTGAAGTTGCCGCGCCGGGATGTGCTGGATCACCAGGGCCATTAGAACAAAAGAAAGCATCAGGTTGATGATTCTGGACCAATTCATCGAAAGAAGAATCAGCAGGCGCCCATATTACCTCAAACCGACGACATAGTTCACGGAGAATATTGTACTTGACACCACAATCAAGAGCAATTAGCCTTGGAAGTGATTCTCCAACATCATTTGTAGCACCAGGATTCAGGACGACTGCATCATCTCTGGAAACCTCTGCAACAAGATCGTCCAAATCCGGACTTTTCGAAGCCTTAAGCCTTGCAGCAAGTGCCTCTTCCATCTCGATCGGGCCAAATACACACAGTAACGTACCATATTCGCGAACTCGTCGAGTGATTGATCGAGTGTCGACTCCTTGGATTCCAGGCACCCCATGGGCCAGAAGTAAATCGTGAACTGAACCAACTGCATCGCGATGATCTGGCACCTCAATTGCTTGCCTACATACCACACCACGAGGCCATACCCTACTAGATTCCGACACGCCAGGAATCACACCGTAATTACCCAAAAGTGGCCATGTAAAGGTTAGAACTTGTCCAGCAAACGATGGATCGGTCAAAGACTCTTGAAATCCAGTCATCCCGGTAGTAAAGACTAACTCTCCTTCGGCCACTGTCTCTGCGCCAAATAGAACCCCTTCAAACCGTCCACCGTCGGCAAGGAGTAGAACTCCAATCCCAGAGGCCGAGGAATGCTGATGATTGGTTCCCATAACAAGGCAATCCGCTGCATCTTGGCCCACAAAGGACTCAGATACACCGGGGATACCGCGGCCGGGACGGAAACCAACCTCGGATTCGCCCTTTGACATCAGTTCATTTCGCTATGAACGCTCCTTAATTATTGGCGGTAAAAAAGGGGTTTTGGATGCCTCGGTGTCGTTCATTCATCTTCGTTTAATCCTAGATGTTTTACATTCTTGTTAGAAGCGCTAGGAACGACATCGATCTCCCCTCCAGGAAACTCAACCGGAGATGTCCCTGAAGGCAAAAGATCGCGCAAGAATACTGCAAGAGCAGCCACTTCAGAATGAGGTTGGTTCCCAATGCCGACATTATGTTGACAGATTCCGTATACCTCTCCAGGAACCTTCGCTCCACCAACTACGATAGCGATTGGCCTATCTCTACGAAGCATCGGAATGACCTCGCCCCAAGGACGCCCATACATCGTCAGATGGATTGCCACGCCTGGCGTACCATCTCCTGCATCCTCGTTTGCAAAACGGCGTAACCAGCCCAAAGGACGCTTCTCATAACGCGCCTCAAAATCACCACCGAAACGTTCGGTTACTGATCCAAGTGTTTCCAAAACATTCGGATCTGCTTCTCCTGAAAGAAGAAAACAATCTGCTCCGAATGCACGTGCAGTCAAGCCTAGATGGGACGTGATACGCTTGTCACGTTCACGACGATGCCCCAACCGCAAGACATGGATTGGCGGCCGCGTGGACATAGATGGCGGCTCTTGCCGTACGCTTTGGGAGTTCCGCTCAGTTAATTCTCATCCTGAGGGCCAAGAACAACATCGAATCCAGCAAGTACAGAGCGGACCCATGTCACCAACATCGCATCTAGGAAGTAACGAGCACTGTAATGAACAAGAACGCCAAGAATTCCTAATCTGGTTGTTTGCATGAGTGATACCATGAGATCAGATCCCGCTGTAGCAAGCATTGCGTGACCAACTGGTTCAATTGCCAAGTATATTACGAGAATGAAAAATCCTCCACCTAGAGTCGCAGCGATAGCCCCTCCTCGCTCCCTTGAGAGCGATACCAATAGAGTAGCCAAGAAGACGAGAACTGGAACGAGCCATGAAATCTGACTGAAGTTCAGGTCGAACAAGATAGAACTTGGCCCGGAATTTCCACCCCATTCGTTACCAGCAACATGAATTGCAAGGAACCAGAAAAGAAGGACGATCATCATCAGCATTCCAGAAACAAGTCCAAATCGGGTCGACATCTGTCGAAGTTCGTGCGAATCTGCAGGATTCAAACGGGCGAGAATTGCCTCAGCAAGTTCTAGTTGTTCTTTGTCGGGGACACTAAGAGTTCCGCTTACTGACAGCCTCGATATTTCTGCTTCCTCATTATTGCTAGAGGGAGCGTCCGCCGGACCCATGCTCAAGCATTCACGCCCAGCACATGATAAAGCATGCCTTGACTCGCAGGCTCGGATGCCCGACTGGTCCACGATTCTCCGTCGCCGACCTGATGGGAGGCCCCGAATAATGGGCGTCTTGAATGTGACACCTGACTCATTCCATGCTGATTCACGTACAGATGGAATAGATTCAGCCTTGAAAACGGTGGCTAAAATGCTGAATGAAGGCGCAGACTGGATTGATGTTGGGGGCGAATCAACCCGGCCAGGAGCAGAACCAGTGGGAGTCAGTGAGGAAAAGAAGCGCGTCATCCCAATCATTGAAGCTATCAGAAGGGCTCATCCAAAAATTGCGATATCAATAGATACTCGACGCTCAGAAGTCGCAAAGGTGGCTATTGAAGCAGGTGCAAATCTAATCAACGACGTCTCAGGATTAAGAGACCAAAAGATGACTGAAATTGTACTCAGCACTGGTGTAGGGGTCTGCATCATGCACATGCAAGGTGAACCGAAATCAATGCAAGATGAGCCACATTACTCTGAAACTCGCACCGATGTTGCGAACGAGTTACTACATCGTGCTCACAATCTTATCGAAGCGGGACACCCCCCCGATCGAATCTGCTTAGATCCTGGAATTGGATTTGGAAAACGATTGGAAGACAATCTCAACCTTCTTTCTGGTGCAGATTGGATACGTGGACCACATAACCTGTCCGTGCTTTGGGGTGTCAGTAGGAAATCGATGTTTAGAGACCTCCTTAATCGAAATGAAACTAGCGAACGATTAGCAGGTACGTTAGGCGTGGCTGCACATGCACAGAAGGTTGGTGTTGACATCCTACGCGTACATGATGTAGCAGAACATGTTGATCTTGGACGCACAATCTCTGAACTGGAGGCTAGAAGATGAAAGATGAGGAGGCTACACTGCCATCTTCCGCAGAAATTGTAGAGGAAACTATAGGATCTGCCGCAGTAGTAGATATTGGCGAAAATATTCGTCTAGTTGGCACTGCACATATTAGCCGTGCATCTGCTGAACTAGTCAAGCGACAGATTGAGATTTATCATCCCGAACGAATTGCTGTCGAACTCGATGAGTCGCGACTCATCGCGTTAGAGGACCCCCAAACCTTCGATGAAGAAACTCTAGGAGTTGCAATCAGAAATGGGCGTGCACCGCTCCTCCTATTCCAAGCAATGCTAGCCACTCAACAAAGAAAGATGGGACTGGAAACTGGAGAAATGCCGGGAGTGGATTTACTCACAGCTGTAGAAGAGGCCAGAAAGAGGGAAATCCCATTCGCATTAGTTGATCGAGATGTCCGCATCACACTTCGAAGAGCATGGGTAAAAATGGGATTAATTCAACGATTTCGACTACTTACGGCATTAATTGCACCCGAGGAAGAAGAGGAGATTGATGTCGACGCAATTCCTGAAGATCTAGATCTCATTAGTAGTATGATGGAAGAACTAAGACAGATGATTCCTGCTGCGGGCGAAGTCCTAATTGATGAAAGGGACTGCTACCTTGGTGAAAGAATCCGTCAAGAATCGACCAAGGGACGAGTACTTGCAGTCATCGGTGCAGGTCATCTATCAGGAGTAGAAGAAGTCCTAAGAGGAGACCCTGCTCCAAATGAACACCTCAAAGAAATCGATTCGACACCACCTCCTGGAGCAATCCGTAAGGCAATCCCATTCGTTTTACCTGCCTTAATGATTGGAGTTATGGCTTTCCTCCTAGCAAAGGGCGATACACAAGCGCTATTGGACAGTACCTTACTATGGTTAGGAATCAATGCAGCATGTGCCGCGTTATGTGTACTCATCGTAGGAGGGCATCCTATCTCGATTCTAACTGCAGCCATTGCATCGCCTATCACATCACTAAATCCAACACTAGCGGCTGGATGGTTTGCAGGAGCGGCTCAATTGAAATTCAGTGCACCTCGGAACAAAGATTTGCAAGAATTTCTATTGTTGGATAGTTTGAGATTACTTTTCACAAATCGAGCAGGACGTGTCCTACTAGTGACTGTGATGGGGAATATCGGTTCTTCAATCGGTGCATGGGTTGCTGGACCACTCATTCTAGGAACAGTAATCTGATTAGAAAAATACCAGATCAGTAAGATCCAATGCATAGCGTAACAGGATAATCATTAGAAGAATCACAAAGATTCGGAGAATTATTCGATCCTGGATTTGCAGTCCAATTCTAGCACCTAGGATTGACCCTGTAATCACACCAATAACAAGGAATGCAAGGACATCCACCTGAGGCCAAGGATCAGAGTATAGTAAAGCATGAACTATGACGGCAATAGGAACTACTACCATCATCAATCCAAGACTGGTGCCAATGGCTCTACGTGATTCAAGTCCGCCGAATTGATTCAGCACTGGTATGTATACTGCGCCTGCACCGATTGCGAGAACTGCGCTAGCCATTCCACCAAATCCAACACCTACTCGCAGCGGGAGCGCTTCGACCTCTCCCCCTTCCTTCTCAGAACGCCCCTGACGAATACGCCGCGTAGTCTTAATCAAAGCCCAAATGAGGACTAACATCGCGAGAGATTTGAACACAGGATCGAGAGAATCCCCCATCGCGTTAACAACAAATGCTCCAATTACTGCTCCAAAAAATGCAAATGGCGCTGTATTTCGTATGAGTTCATCTGCCATCAGACCTTCTCTACGATGAACAAAACCAGAACCGTAAGAGACGCAGCCTGTCAATACAAGAGAAATAATCAGTACTGAGGCATCCAATGGTAATCCAGCAACATAATGCAGAATCGGAACAAAAAGTAAACCTCCTCCAAGACCAAGAGGAGCGAACAGGAAACCAGTGAGAAAAACAAGGACCAGCACCAAGAGGAGATAGTCCAAGATAGACCACCTACATGGCCTCGATAACAACAGCGATTCCTTGACCGCCCCCGATACAAGCAGTTGCGACACCATAACGACCGTTACTTCGGCGCAACTCAAGAGCGAGAGTCAACAATAGACGAGTTCCAGTGGCAGCAAGGGGATGACCAAGACCAACAGCTCCACCATTGACATTGACTTTGTCGAAATCAAGTCCAAGATCACGAACACATGCAACAGCTTGTCCTGAAAATGCCTCATTGATTTCCCAACGATCTATATCATCCACAGACAAGCCCGCTTTTTCTAACGCCTTTCTGCTAGATGGTACAGGGCCATAAGCCATGATAGCTGGCTCAAGACCAACAATACCCCATGAAACGATGCGTGCAAGCGGATTATCTCCATCTTCCTCGGCCTTTTCTGCTGATTTGATAATGAGAGCAGCGGCACCATCAACGACACCAGAAGCATTTCCGGCAGTGACAAGTGAATCAGGACCGAATGCGGCACGTAGATCTGCAAGTGATTCCTTGGAAGTGCCACGCACGACATGATCTTCATCTTTCCAACCTACTATACCATCAGGTGTCTCTACAGATACGATTTCCTCATCAAAGAGTCCCGAATCAATACTCGCTGCTGTTCGACTATGACTCATAACAGCAAAAGCATCTGCATCCTCACGCTTTACCCCCTTGCGTGAACATATCTCGTCTGATGTCTGTGCCATAAACGAATTACACATACTATCCAACAGATTTGTGAATAGATAATCCTCCATAGCCTTGGGAAGTTCTTCACCTTCTTGAGGAGGTCTGCCTAGCCGATATGTGTCACGCATTCCACGAAGCACATGAGGTGCCTGAGAGAGATTTTCCATCCCTCCAGCAACAATAGTCTCCGCTTCACCTAACATAATCATCTGAGCTCCAGTAACTACAGCTTGTGCACCACTACCACAGATACGGGATAAAGTGAGCATTGGGACTTCTTGAGGGATGCCTGCTCGTAACCCTGCATGCCGACTCCCAAAGATTGCCTGATCTGATGTTTGAAGAGCATACCCCATCACAACATGGTCAACGGCGTCAGGTGATGTTCCGGTCTTCTCAAGAGCGCCACGGATTGCAATTGCACCTAGTTCTTCAGAGCTGATATCCTTCAATAGGCCTCCAGGTGCCCCGTCACCACGCTTTCCTCCCTGCCATTCACAGAATGGGGTGCGAGCACCACCTACGATTACAACATCACGGTTCATGATACTACGAATCAACGACGATTCATGAGGGTGCCTGTTCAACACTGAGATAATCAGGAGCAGAATCACTCAGAATCTGCTTCTGTCGGATCAGATACAGTACCTAGATAGGCTGGGAGATCGACACCTGCCATCTTCGCTACGTCGTGAATCGGAGGTAGCGACTTTACTAGGCTACTCACGAAGTTTGAGGTTGCGCTTCCATCACCATTATTTCCGCCACCATCCCAAACTGTGACCTTATCGATCTTCATGTTGCGAATAGCTTCAACTTGTGCATTAACCATGGATTCAATCTTCTCGACCATGAGAAGTGTCGATGCGTCACCAGTGCGACCGCCTGCTGCAGCGATCAGTTTCTCGTAACCTGCAGCCTTTGCATCAAGAACTGCTTGCTGACCCTCTGCTTCTGCTTTGTAACGCATTAGGATAGCATCTGCTTCACCCTTTGCGACACGGCGCTGGCGTTCAGCCTCAGCTTCTGCAGCAATCTCAATTTGTTGCTTAGTAATCTGTTCACGAACAATCTCTTCAGCCTTCAAACGCTCTTCTTCTTCGATGAACTTGGCCTTCTGAATCTCCGCTTCAGCGAGGTTTCTTGCAACCATTGCACGCTTGTTGGCTTCCGCCTCCTGCTCAGCGAGATCTGCATTTGAACGAGCGATATCAGCACGTGCCGAGTTCTCACCACCTACTGCGATGGCTTCTTGCTCAGAGACATATACACGACGATCTTGCTCCGCCTGCTTCTTTCCTTTGTCTGAAGCTGCGACGTTCTGTGCGACTTCAATCTCCTTAGCACGATCTGCACGAGCCTTACCGATAGCACCGAACTGCTCCTGCTCTGCCACGTCAACACGAGCCTGCTCAACTGCAGTTGCAGCAGCCTTCTTACCGATGCTGTCAATGTAATCTGACTCATCGGTAATATCGACGATGTTAACGTTAATCAGGCTGAGACCGACCTTACGCAGTTCGATATCGACGTTGCGTTGAATCTGTGCCATGAAAGAGTCACGATCTTGGTTAATCTCTTCAATAGTTAGAGTTGCTACGGTTAGACGTAGTTGGCCCAGAATAATATCACGAGCCATCTCCTCGATAGCCTGCGGAGTAAGACCGAG
>PATC01000045.1 GCA_002712285.1 Methanobacteriota archaeon | reverse complement strand
TTATTTGCGATTCGGCATCTCAGAAAATGTTCACGTTAGCTTCGATGAAGATGATAGAAACGACGACTTCCGAGTGACTATTACACCAGCTGGATCAATCACAGATGCACCTCTCGTGGGTTTAATCCTCCTCCTTATCGGTATGGCTCTCACTGTCATGCTCATTTTCAAGGTTACAAAGAACCGAATGCGTATTCCAGTAACTATCTGGCTCGTAGTAATGGGATCAGTGGTATCTGCACTGTATGTCTATGGGATTCAGATGAACCTTCTTTTCGGGACTGAAGGAGGGACGTTCATCATGGGACTTCTCATTGTATTTGCAAGTCCAAAAAAACGCTCAGGTGATACCTCAGATGTACCAAATCGTGACATTCCAGTCATAGATTGTCCAAAGTGTGGCCAAGCAAATCCAGTATCATCTGATGAACGACCACTTCGCCTCAAGTGCGGTGGGTGTGGACGGACACTTCTGATTGAATAATCAAATATGCATCCCGTCACGAACTAAACTATCGATTAGTCGACTAAGGAAAAGCCGTTCATTTTCAGCAGAATTGAATGCTTGAACAATATCATGAATCTGCGAGGCCAAATCCCTCGACCATGAGGGAGCTATCACTCGATGCCAGCCAAGTTCCTCAACCCTCGGTGTAGAGGGAAGATCGAGAGGGATTAGAGGGAGGAGAAGATTCGATAGAGCACGCGCCTTATCCTCTCGACCCATAGAAGACCATGCAAGGTGTAGACTCTCTAAAGCGAATTTGTCTACACCTGGAAGCATAGATACATCTGGGTCTGGAATCTCAGGAAGAGGCTTGACATCAATGCTGCCAATCTCTTTCAGATAATCACGCAAACTCGTATACACTGGATCGTAAGCCTGATCTAATGCGTCATGCAACCAATTACCGGCGAGAGCGAAAGGACGTAAGCGCGAAGTTCGTTTACCACTAGGTGCGAGACGTTCTGCAAAGGATGCTGCAATAGCCACAGGTGAAAGCCTACCATGTCGACCATCTCCTCGATGCCCTTCGAGAGCTAGGACTATTGATGGCCTGATTGTTAGAACTAAGGAATTAGAATCCCACAAAGTGGGTCCTTCGTTTTGATCTTCGATAATAATCGAAATACCATCAATTTCAGAATCATAGGGATGAAATCTACGATTATATGTCAGTCCTCTATCCACTAAAGCTGCCTCAATCATTGCATGAGAAAATGCACCACAAATTGTCAAAGGGGCAATTACAGTCAATGTAGAAGATGTATCTGAATCAATAACCGAACCTGCCGATACGATGGATTCAACAGACTCAGCGAAGGCTTCCATCTCAAGCAACGATGTCACAGTTCAGGACCAGAGAGACGGTGGTTCAAGACCCCTGCGATAGCAAGTAGGGAATTAGTTCACAGCAAGCCTGAGTTGTTCACGCTTGTATGTCCAATCTGAATCAAGGGTTCCAGCACCCTTATGGTAGCGAGCAAGACGGCGAATCTTGGATTCGACGAGATGAAGTTGACGACGATTATGGATATCTTTACGATTCTCGGATAGATGATCTAGCATGCGAAGAGCTTTGCGCATAAGATCCATCAAATCCTCTGGAATCGAAGGGGAAATGTCGTTTCGAGCAAGAATTTGTCCAATGCGCTCACCCATGACGAGACGGACACTAGGAACCGCATGCTGATCGCGTAGGATGGTCCCAATTTGAGCAGTCGTGTTACCCTTCTTAGCAAGATCAACGATTGTCTCCTCAATCTCGGCCTTGTCGGTGTTAGACCACGCTGGAGGAGAATCAATGTGAGGGCGTGTAGACCCACTCTTGCCTCGACCAGGTGCGTGCATCCTCGACATCAATGACCCCTCAGCAGCACCGCGACTTGCTCCCCCTCTTTAACCGCTCCGTCCATGACAAGCATAGGTTTAGCCAAGACGATGGTGTGATCTAGCAAGGCGACCGGGAGACCCCATCCATTCCCAACAGGGGGCAGTTGCTCGGGCAGAACCTATCAGATTACCATCTTGCATAACAAGCAAATCATCTCCTACACGGATACCTTTTGGATAAGTAGAGAGAATAGTGGAGAAAATGTCGCCGCGCCAATCAATACCTGATTTAATCTCAATCTCAGGAAGAGTCTTGGTATCATGGAGAATCGGAAGAGCCGACTTTGAGAAAGCAAAACGCCCAGCATCTGGATGCCATTGAGCGATCTGTGCACCATTCTTCTGAAGCCTCCACTTGGGCGGGCGACCTTCGATACGTACGTCTTCTAGCCAAGCATCTGTACCATACTGAAACCGTGATAAGGACCGATAACACTCGATTCTATGCCTATGTCCTTTTGGTGCTCTAATTTCGAATTCTGATACTAGTTTGTTTATTGTGGACTCTAGATACTCAAGAGATTCGGGATTACCCGCCGTGCGACCTTGGCGTGTATCAATGACATCTAGATTGGGAAACCTGGATTGAAGGTTCATTCCCGAATGATCGATTATCATCTCATAACCGACTCTTTCAACGAGTTGAGAAACCATTGAATGAATCATTTCTAGTTCATCGAGATCCCAATCTCCAGTAACTGGAATGTCGTAATGTGCCGCAGGCCAAATATCCTCAAGAGCACGCGGAACCAATCCTAGAGGTGAAGTAACCATCACCTGATCTACTCCATTAGATTGGATATGCCGAGCAAATCTACGATGGCTCTGAGATTCACGATATGGTTTCCGCTCGCTACATGGAAGAAGGAGAAGTATGCGTGATGAATGAGCAGGAGGGGTGTAATCCTCACTCACACGGCGCCTCCAATCATGAACTAAAGGATCCTGTCTACTAGTTACAGCATTAAACCGAAATTTACGAGTCGGAGAAACAAAACGATCGAGAGGTGCTGCATCATCTCGAAGTAAAGCATCAAATCTACGAAGATGTTCAACACTGCTCGCACTATTGAGTACCTGCATCTCAACTAGTTCGCGTAAGGTGCCACTTCTGATGGCTGATCTGATGGAATGTGATACATCCGTCCACTCCTTCATCCAACGATCTTCCGACTCGCTTTCATGGAAGGGACGTGGCCCCAACATGGTGAGCAAATGACCATGACTGGCAGCAAATCGAGACCGTGATGAATCAAAAAGATCGACACCCATCCAAGCTAAGAGAGCCGCATTATCTGGGCCCCCCAAGCCAGGAGTCCATAGTAGAGCAGCAGGAAATCTCTCTCTCAACGTTCGAATCGCAATGATAAGATCGGCACCAGAAGAACTGAGTTGTGGGGCGTCGACAAGAACTACGATATCAGGCCGGAGGTCTGAATTAGCAAGACGAGAATCATGATGGAGACTCTGCCAAGAAAGCAATAGAAATTCTGAATCGCCGCCCGAACGACCTGAATCCGCATCATTCAGAGATGGCGGGAGATGCAGCCCTTCATCTACTTCCCATTGAATGATAGAGGGGGCATCAGATACATCGTATGCAGTATTCAATGTCTTCATCGAAAGATGAGCTGGAGACTTGCTTGCATCCCGTTCAAAATGAAAGACACAGAGTGGACGGAACGATTCCGGGTCCCCCTCAATCATAACCATTGCAGGTGTTTCTGACGACGGAGATCGTCGGTCACCAAGTCCGAGGATACGAGCATGTCTATTCCTTGCAAGAACTGTCCGCCCGAGTGCCCTCATGCTACGCCCATCTCGAAAGTCCGCTTGAATGATTCTCAATTTGCATCGGATCTTTTAGCCAGAATAGGTGAAGACCATCGCGTGGGTCTAAGTGCTCCTTCTTGGCAGAATATATCATGGGGAGGAGATTCGCGACCACATGTGCAACCGTAATCCTCCTAATTCTCATGGCTTGTAATCCACTACTGGCCACTGCAGAATCGAATGATGGAGAAACTATCGAGATAGAATCCAATGGCGACAGAGGATGGGTTAGATTAAGCTGTGATTCACCTAATGCTGGCGCATGTAATACTGCCTCTATCCGCGTAGTAGACTCAGATGGAGAAGTTCACGAATTAGAAGCGGATGCAAGCAATTCAGCAGAAATATGGTTGAATGGAGGAGAGGGCACAGTTTCCATCCATATCCCCCCGCAGCATAACTCAAGTGACTGGAATATCCACTACGTAATTCCTACATCTGAAAGTCATGAAATTGGAGATCATCCAGAATCAATGAGCGACCCGGACATCCAATATGTAAACGAAGGACAGAATACAGGGTTACTGGAAGAAAATGATGTTGATGCGATCCACATTCCATCCAATAAAGGAGACATCGTCACTCTCAATCTTGAAGCTTCCCGGACTAACCTTAGCATTGATGTTTATGACAAATCTACTCAGCCACCATCCTTGATTGCTAATACTGATGGTAATCTCCTAGTAATCGAATCACCCTCTGATGAAGGAATAGATCTCAAGCTTCGAGCAGACGGAGAAAACGAGGATAACCCGTATCGATTCCAGATGCAGATACATACAGATTCCGAGGAAATAAATGAACTAATTCCCCCATTGACTGAGGTGCAGGGGAGTATCGGGCCATCGGATACAAGTGGGGATCTAATCAGTCTGAAAGTAGGTTCGTCTAACGAAGTAAGGATTGCCATCCATTCATCAGATCACCAAGCCATGAATATCGAACGAATCAATGGAGATTCAAGCGAGAACATAACTGCATCAAGTGAACATAATCCTAACCTATTTGTCATCGAGGATGTAGGTGCTACAACTGTTTCCTTAATTCTCCGAATTACCTCGGAAGAACCGGTAATCTACTCTGTTAGCCACACAGTCATAGGACCGAGAGATGGAGAAACCCTAGGCGATGCACCCAATCGGATGTTTGAGACAGGTGATAACCTAGAGGCATGGCCAACTATCGTACACGATGGCGTACAAAGGCAAGGGCATCTATCTTCACCAGAAGATGTAGACATCTGGTTGCTGGAAATCGAAGAGGAAAATGGATCTAATGTGAAAGTCAATCCTACTATAGAATCAACAGATTGTTGTTTAATTCAGATTCTAAATGTCAGCCTGGATGGTACACTTCGAGGATTCACATCTGAGCAGAATTTATCGAAAGGCATCCATGCTATCAGAGTGAGTAAAAATCCCAACTCTACAGGAGTTTTGAACCCTTATTATTCGTTTACAATCACCGAGAATGCACTGGATGGACCTCCAATCTTTGTAGATAGATCAGATGAATTCATGACATTCTACATCCTTGCAGGATTCCTATTCCTCTCACCCTTCATACCGATTGCTTTCTGGCAATGGAAAGATAGAGGGAAAATTCGAGTCGAACGTCATGAACGTCGTAGATTAACTAGGTTACGTGAACGCTTGTCAGGTATCGGACTTGACTCCCAGAATGACGATGATATCGATGCAGCACTGAATTCCCTAGGAGAATCAGAATGGGATGCAATTGTAGATGAATGGGGTGAACCCATTCTTCGCTATCGGACCGAGGATATCGAAATTGCAGCATGGAAACCAATTGATATGGGGTCCACCCTTCTTGTCGGCCTGCGTCCAATTAAGGAATGGATGCATGCTGGTCTACGTCTTGCTGTCCAGTCAGGAGAGCGTGTAGAGATTAACGACGTAAACCCAAAGAGGATCCATTTTGAAGATGAGATTGCTATTGATCGACTTTCTATCGGGGAACTTCTCTTCCTTCGAATACATCATGAGACGGGACCAAAAAAGGTGGACATACTTCTCAATGGTACAGTCGATGGTGAACAAGTAACTGCTATGCCTCCACGGGCACTCGATACTGAAGAGGAATAATCAGCCACGATCATTACGACGGTCATCAGCTTCTGAACGAATAGAATCTACTACGGCGTCGTCAGGGAGATTCAACACATCCGATAACGATTCAAGAACAGATAGACCAGAACGAGATATCTTCTTTGGTACATGTAACTTAATCAAAACGGTAACATCACCACGTCCTCTTCCCCTTGCATGAGCAATGCCTCGGCCAGGGATATCAATTGTCTCACCTGGTCGAGTAGATGGCCGGACCACAATATCGAGATTTTTACCATCAAGATGAGGAATACTGAATTTTCTTCCTTGCACTAAGTCACCGAATCCAACAGGTAGAGCCATCAGTAAGTCCCTATCTGATCGTTCAAACCAAGGATGGTCATCTACGGATATTTCGATGTATAGGTGCCCATTAATACCGATCCCGTTAGCGGGAGGCTCCCCTTGCCCTTGCATCCTCAAACGTGTTCCTTCAGGGACTCCAGCAGGCACATTGAATCGTATAGTACGTTCTTTTCGAATACGACCGTCACCTTTGCAAGAAATACAAGGATCCTTGATGATTCGTCCAGAACCTGAACAATTTGGACAGTCTGCAACCGTTTCTTGGAGGAAGGGGCCAATCCTCTGTGTTTGAGTAATTCGCCCCCGCCCTTCACATGTCGAACAACGAGATATAGATGAGGAATCTGCTGCACCACTCCCCATACAAGGTTCACATGTAACTAGGGACTCAATTGTAGCCTCTTCTTCAGAACCATTGAACATCGCCTCGAAAGTAATGCGGTGGCGAACAAGTAAGTCACTACCTTTCGGCTCCCTCCGTCTCTGCCGGCCACCACCAAAAAACTGAGTGAAAATAGAATCGAGACCGTCTCCAAAAATATCCTCGAAGTTAATATTCACACCTTGGAAACCACCGCCAAATGGGTCGCCTCCTGGGCGATTATGGCCAAACGTATCGTACTGTCTACGTTGCTCAGGGTTGGACAGAATCGCATAAGCCTCCTGAACTTCTTTGAATCTAGACTCAGCCTCTTCATCATCGGGATTCTTGTCAGGGTGGTATTTCCTCGCAAGGGAACGGAATGCCTTCTTTAGGTCCTGATCTGTTGCCTTCTCGTCAACGCCAAGAACTTCGTAGTAGTCCTTCTTCTGGGTCATGAAGCACTCCTCGTGCAACGAGGTGAAGGCACCCCCTTTCAACCGTTCCCGGAATCAAAGAGCAAAGGCACCACACTTTGGACAATAGGCATCTTCGTCCGCCATTGCAGAACCACACTCTACACAGCGTCTCAAAGCGCGCAATGGTTCGCTGGACTGAACGGGGTTTTCGTCCACTTGGGAATCAATGTTTGAGGGAGATGGGTCGTAATCTTGGCCACGAATTACTTTCACTTGTGGAGCAGGTGCCCTGGATTCGACTTGGGGGGCATTCCGTATCTTTCCTTGAGGCTTGGACATAGATTCAACTTGCTCCATCGCTGCTCTCTCACGAGCTCGGGCTAACCTAGAGAGGGCCCCGCGAACTAAGCCTTCATTTTCCTGTGCAGGTATATTCTTCGTTATGCCTTTCACACTCTCTACAGGGCCGCTTTTACCTGTGACTCGCTCAGTACTACGAACAACATGTTCCTGCTCAAGAAAGAGTTCTACATTCTCTACATCCTCCGCAGATGATTCAATCTCCTCAGGCTCACCTTCACGATTGAAATCAGCAATAGACCCCTGAAGACGTGCAGCAGTCTTTGCACGAGAGTCAACCGGGCGACGTTGCGCTTCAACCGTTAATCGCTCATCAGCAGCATCGGCACGAAGCCAAACACCGCGATCTTCGGCACGGTAGACCTTGTCGAGTCGCTGTATACTCTTCGAACGATGCCATTCCATGTCCTTTACAACTCGTGAACGGCGGTATAGCAGGTAACCGATACTGATCGATACACCATAGTAGGCGAAAGGTGCCCATGACGTCTCATTCAGAAGTAGACCTATCGCGGGTGGACCTTGATTTGAAACTATGAGAAAGATGAACGGAGCAGAGAGAAAAAGGACGATTGAAGTCCAACGATTCTTTTCCTCCATGGCCCTGTGTCACAACGATGCCGCTTCAATGATTCGCGCTCTCGACTCGCTCATTAGCCGGAGGACGTTGTTTCAAACCACCTCGAAGAAGACCCATACTGAACGAAATATGCAGAATCAACAATCCAATGGGGACCCCTAGAAGGAGAGATAGACGTCTGAAACGAATTGCTTCCATTAGCCCAACAACGAGAGCAACAGACACGTAAGCCGAAATTAGAAGTAATGAAATCTGATTTGAAAAATCGAATTCGTTTGAAATAGTGAAACCTAACATTACCGCTAATAGGCCAATCCAAGGTAAGAATTCTCTTGGACGTAGTCGAGTGACAGAAACACTTGCCTGCCTTGCTCGCCAGTATCCGTAACGATGACCCATCCCCCATAGCGAAGAAAAACTCCTACGCTTAGCCATATGGAGATATGATGCATCAGAGCGCATCACTGGCCAACCAGCCTTTGCAATACGAAGATTCAGATCTCGATCCTGCCCGACAATCCAGCGCTCATCCCAACCATTGACATCGCGAACAGCTTCAACACGATGCAAACAGAAAGCTGGAGATTCAGCCATCGAACGTCCTTTGAATCTAGCAAACTGTCCACTTCCTCCTAGAGGAGATGATAGAAGGGCTTCGATACTGGCTTCTTGCCAAGGTCCACGAGATCCCTCGGGGATGATTCTCGTGCCAATCGACCCTATTGACCTACCGAGTTCTAACTCTACTTCTTCGAGATCTGTCAGCCTATTCTCTAGATGATCATGTGGTGCCCAAGCATGTCCAATTATCTCGAACATATGGGACTCACCTTCTACATGCTTGAGTGCGATATTCCTCGCATGAGGGACATGAACGCCTGGATTTTCGAGAAGTTCAACCATGGGACCATCATCAGTTACACTTTCACGCACATGCTGCAAAACGATTTCACGCGAACCATCAGTCGAACCACCATCCAATACTAGGATTCGATGACGGTGACTAGGCAGAGTCTGAGAACGGATGGATTGTAGACAACGATCCAGATGGGCCGCCTCATTCAAGACAGGAATCACGGTCAACACCGAAGGTTCCGCCATACCCATATGCACAACTCTCTGAGCGTCAATCTTCCCCAACCTAATGAGATTTGAACCGCATTCTATGGCACAAGAGCCATGACCCGGATTCAACAAGAATATGTTATGGCCGGACCTACTGTGTGGATTGAGACACGGATTGGTGCTCACGAAGACCCTGAGAAAGTTATGGAGGCAATTCACGCCATATTTCCGGACTTCCAGCCCGAGTCTCAGATTGAGGTCGAGGATTATCCGCGAAAACAACCATGGATGACAATACAAGGTTATGCTAAAGATTTGACACCATTCCTCCAAAGACTACGAGATCAGAGAATTTTGGATACTGCAATGGACGCAATGAGTATGGATATCACTGATCAGTCTTCAATGTTCAGAATCTCCCGTCAGGCAGCACTAGTAGGAAAGATTGGGTTTATTCTTGAAGGCGATTCATCGCTCGGAGGGAATCTTCGTGTACTTTTGGAGCACGAGGATATCAGGAATTGGATTGAAACATCTACAGATCATCCCGGTCGTCGAGATATGCCTCGATCGATCGGCGATAATCAAGGTATGGAAATGGATGGAAGTCCGAGGGAATGGAACGGTGAATAATCTCAATCAAGAGATTGAATACGTTCAACTAATGGAATATCGGCTTCTAACCAGTTGAGTACATGTAAATCCTCTTTATCGACCCAACGATGTTCGGTATGGCTTCTTAGTGCTGGAGAAGCATCTCCTTCATACTTACATATCCAGAACTCAAGTTCTACACTGACATGAGGATACACGTAATCAATACGCTCGAAGAATCGAATAGGATGGATGGCCCAACCTAACTCTTCATTGCATTCTCGGATTAAAGCATCAGATACAGTCTCACCTGGTTCTAACTTCCCTCCCGGAAATTCCCAAAGACCTGCATGTATACCCGAAGCACGTCGACTTACCATCCACTGATTCCCATTTCTGAATAAAGCTCCAACTACCTCAATATGAGGAGGTTGCACCACTATTGCAGAGACACGTTTGACTAAATTCAGTTGAGAGTTGAAAGCCATCTCATTGGAAGGGGGAAGATGTAGGAAAGTACAGGATATCTGCTTATTTCCAGCAATGTTCAATGCATGTAATGTTCGATAAAGGGTCTCATTGCAGACATACCCTCCTGCATCATGGCTCACCTCGAGTATTGACGCCAGACCGTCTCTGCACACGTGATTGGCATCAACCGAGCAGGGGATTGTATCGGGGCCGTTCTCAATGATACATTCATTCGATTCACGTCCAGAATTATCTGCCTCTTTGAAACTATTCTTATTGAGTCCTTGCGATTCAATTCGTGGCGCTTTGGCATAACGGGCTAGACCAAGGTGGATGATTGCTGAGAATTCGTCTAAACCTCCAGCACTAATCATCTCTGCAATTGTACGACTACCTGCCTCGTCTACGCTCAAACGTTCTGCAACCCATTCGACACATATCGAACGATGCAATGCTTGTCCACTTCCAGATTCCCGTGGTCCAAGTTCAACAATTGATGAGGTCCCGCCAAGAAATTCGGCTATTTGCCAACTAATATTCTCGGATAAGCCACCAAACGGCTCGAAGCCAGTAAGCAGAATACGACGGATCTCCATAACTGCATATCATAGAACGGAGGATGAAGAGATTCCGGAAGAATCGGATTAGAGGGCACTTTCAAGGGAGAACTTCACAAAAGGCCCCGTCCGTGTGACTACATGGACGAAGGCGATGTAGGAATTGATATCGTCGAAGAACTCAGAGGTAGGGCAAGGACGCCAATGAATGTCCTGCGGATAATTTGGTACGAATTCTCAGGAGGAGTTGGTCCATGGGGGGCCCTACGGCCGCTAATTGCCATCGGTCTTGCATTAGTTCCATTCTTATTCTTGGGACAGCACTTCAACAGACAACATGCAAAGGCTAGAGATTGGACTCTACTCCAAATCCCTCTGCTACTCTCTATTCTCCTCTGGCCTCTACTATACCTTTACTCAATCATAGATGCATGGTGGCTCGCAAACGAACGAGTCGCTGAGGCTATCAAAACGACAACTGTATGAAAATTAAAACTCATCAGGGAGATCCATCGGAGAGAAAAGTTGCCCAACGCCTGAAGCGGAAGAGAGCTGGGTTCGAGCGAGTTGTTCCCAACTTCTAAGGGCAATTACTGCATCCATGAAAGGTAGTTCAGTCGCATTGATGACAGTTCGAATCAGAGTATCGAGGATATCCATCCTGTCTTGGTCAACAATCTCAAGAATTCGTTCAAGTGTCATACCACCTCTGGTATCCGAATCATCCGTAACTTCAATCGGCCACTGATTGAGGACATTTTCAGGAAGTATCTCATCAGATAGCGCAGCCTTCTTTTCCAACTCATCCACCATACGATTGAGATACTTTGAGAGAACAAGGCTAACTTCAATGACAGGCATAGACATTTGATTGACAAGATGTACCATGTTTTCTTGAAGAAAGAGCATCTTCTCCGTGCTTGGAGAATCCTCAGTGGGGATTCTGTCCTCGGACATCAGTTCGCCTCTCAACGGGCTTCGCCCAATGCTTCTGCTGCCTTAGAAAGTTCAGCAGTTGTAAGGTAACGGTTACCATCAGAATCGAAGAACTCTGCAGCAGCAAGGAATGCATTACGGTCGGTAATTCCATGCTGTCGCATCACATGATCAACAACACGTTCTGAAAAACGAGCTGCAGTATTCCCACCTGTAACCTCTGCAGATGTGGAACCTTGGGAATAGGCAGTTTGAGCCTGCTGTGCCCGCCAAGTAGAAATTTGCTGCGCAGACCAACCCTGCGCAGTAAGTTGCTCATCAGTCCACTGAAGAGGAGCCGGCTGACTCGGGGCTGGCGGAGAAGGATTACTAACAGGGGCCGGAGGAGATACTGGCTGATTCAGGCCAGGAGGAGATGATGGAGGAGTTACATGAATCCCAGGTGGAAGCGGTGGAGGTGATGCTGAAATTCCAGGTGGAGGTGGCGGAGGTGAGCGAGACTTTCCTTTACTCTCAGCCTCTACAAGAGCAGTCTGCTCCTCACCTTGAACATCATCGTCAATGTTCTCGCTTTCGGAGTTCATCTCTTGACGATAGAGTACCAACATGATTGTACCAAAAATCAATCCGAAAAGAGCAGCCAAATAAAGTAAGAAAGTCATTTGAGATGTCTCTATTTGTTCAGCAAGTGCTTCACCATCTCTCGCCTGGTAGGGCTGAATTTGGAGTGATTCAAGCGTCATCATATCTACATCAATATGGCCATCACGAGCAACTAGCCGGAAACGCTCAACTTCAGCTTGCTGTACTGTTTCAGTAGTCATTTCGATTGCTGCGTTGTAGGTAGAATTACCCATGATACGAAGTTCTGTGGAAGCGCCACCAACATCAGCCCATATGCCTGGATTTATCTCCTTCTGGATTTGAAACTGAACCATGCCCTCCTCACCGATCTCGTTCACTCCTTCGATACTAAGAGTCACATTCTCGCCACCAACAGGAGATGGCTCAGACCATCGGATTACCGAAGATGGAAGATCAATGGATGGGCCGACCCTGACAAGCCTCCAAGAATCAAATGGTTGTAACTCAGAATTAGCAATATTCTCGTACGGATTGCCTGCACGATCTGCTCCAGTTACCCACACATCAACAATGTAGCCAGGAAGAAGTGGAGTTGCACCACCATCAGTGAAATCGATCTTTCCACTCCACATCGCATTACTTTGGATGATTGTCAAGTCAGATAATGGTGAACTCCCACGACTAATTTCACTCGAACCAGCACGAATCCGGTAGTGCAGAACTGTAATAATTGATTCATCGAAACCACTAGAATCGGTTGTGAATAGATTGACATTGACCTGATTCGCCTGATCAATTCTTACATCCCCATTGGGGGAGATAGAATCAATCTCTGGGGGAGTCCCATCAACTGAAAGTTGTAGTCGAGGTGTAGTTGTAGTTTCATCAGTCGCAAGGCCAGGAAGAGCCTCAAGAATCATCGACGCATCAAGGTAGCCTGATTGGAGATTAGGGACAAGAATATCTAAAGTGAAATGACCATCGTCCCGAGGAACTGCAGACCATGTATTCTCAAGATCTTCTACAACAATATCGCAAGCACCTCCTGGCGCAGGGGTTTGATCTTCACTGAACAATAAGCGACCTTCGATACGCACAACTTGGCCAGAAGCGATGAGAGCTGGTTCGCCCCCTTCACTGACAAATACATTGCGACCTGTTGCCAAATCAACAGCTGTGAGATGTCCGGGTTCCATATCAAAACGAAGATCATTATCAAGGCTCCATTCATCGAATCCAAGCCCTCCCCGATCATCGTGACAAGGTATGACTTCACCCTCATTACACGGCCAATCCGTGACCTCAACTACCGGAATAAAGGTCTCAAGCCCGTCAGTATCAAACTCCTCAGGGAACCACCAAGTGAGTTGGAATCTAAGATCCACGAACAACGTGGAGGGGTCATCCGATGTATCGAATGGATCGGGGCCATAAGAGGTGTAGAGATTGGAAACCGCAAGACCGTCTCCCCCTGATTCAAAATCTATTGTTGTGGCACCGTTTTCGTCCAAGGTCACATTGCCATAGATTGACTGTCGAGGATCGGCAAGATCGCCAGCTAAAGCAAGTTGGATTGTCCGAATGTCATTCCACCCATTTCCATCTTGAATTCTGAGACGTGCTGTGTACTGAATCCCTGGATGAAGAGGAGTTTCATCATCGTGACCGATGATAGTACTGTTTTCTGAAATCAACCGAGGTTCAAACTCCTCACGAGTAATGTAAGTCGTCAAATCCTCCGTCCAATCCGAAATCCCTGAACGGTCCTTGTTACATGGTGAAGGAGGCTCTGGACAAACAGCTTCACCTCCAAGTGCAATTGAGTTGCCACTAGTATCTTGTCCAGTGACATAAATCGACACACGCTCCTTGTGAACATTCCAAGAATCATCGATTATCCCGTTGAATATGTTGATGCCTCCTGCTTGTATCTCCGGAGAACGGAACAACATCTGAGAATATTCGGAGGGGTCAGGAACATTGTTGTAATTCAAATCGGATTGATTCTCAATCCAATAATGCACTGTAATTTCATCTGGAGGATCTACAGAATCCTGAATCATAATTGAAATTGGTTGACTACCTGCATGCATCTCCGAGGCTTCAGAAGGTGTTGCTCCAATCACTAATGGGCTAACACCATCGAGTACTAACTTCACAGTATTCTGATTCGGATTTACGTAAGTCGAACCGTTCTGCATTGAGAATGTCTCCACCTGGAAAAGCATGCCTCCCGGCGACGACTGGAATGGCGTCTGGAAAGACATAGAGTACAAACCATAAGAGGGATTTGTCTGATTCACATAAGACTGCATTTCCTCAAGTGGTTGACCGTCAAGAGTAAGATTCTGGCCCACTACTCGTATACCAAATTCTCCCGGTTTAGGATACCGAGCAGTATCTTCGAAGGCAATAGTTCCTGAAAACGTAGCATTGCGTCCACCACGCATCCAATCAGATGGAAGAAGAACACGTCCTTCCTCGTCTTTGACCTCAAGAGCGCCGAGAACAATGTCATTCTCAATCCGTAGATTCAGATCTGTTGTTTCATAGTCATCAACAGCAAGCCCTAAATCGTCTTCAAGATCAATACGGACCTCGACTCCAGATTCATCATCCCAAGCCCAGTTAGGCATAATCGGAAGACGAATTGAAGTGACGCCTCCAACTTCTTGTGAGGTACAATTCGCTGAATCGAAAGAAACTAGACCCGCAGGATCGTTAGAAACAGAACAAATATTCCCGGATTCCCATGTCAATCGCGGGGTTGAACCCTGTGAGGAGAGAAGATCAACATCGATTCTAAGTAATGAGGTCGCAACATCTCCGGAGGCTGCTCGGACAATCAGATTACGGTGTTCACCATCTGGAACTATCGTTCCACCTTCCATCGTTGCTTCGATGATGCGAGACATGTATCGATACGTAATATCGAGATTACTCAACATAACACGGCCTGCTGAACCCGCATGAATGGCGAAAATAATGTCAGTACCACCTGCACCATTCTGGACCGCATGGGTGTTGAGTGCCGTCACCATCGCTTGATTGCTCGCCACTAAAGGATCGGTCAATACGCCAATGTGCGTATATTCCATGTCCCCATCATTACCGATATCTAGTCGGACACTTGCAGGCCAACCTTCTTCGTAATTGATTACTAAATTCTGAATTACAGGAGTGACACTAGAATCAGTAGTCGTCATCAGAGTTCGATATTTCAATCGGTTTCCAGAACCATCAAAAGTACTATTGTCAAACTGGACTTCGACATTATTCTGAACTGTCAACCAATTAGTACCATTATCTGCAGATACATGGACTTCAACCGAGGTCCCAGTCGGCTCATCTGAGAGCCATGTAGCACGGATACGTCCTATCTCAGTCCCTGTCTGAACCAACTCGCTGGACCAGTCTCCTGATGCCTCATATTCAGTCGAATATTGAACCTGAGACCACCATGCAACCGCAGTGGAACCAACAAGTTGTAATTTCCAACGGAGAACCTCACCTGTGTGAGAAAAATGGATTGTCTGGTTGTTCGTAACCTGTTCCCAATGAGTTCCATTATCCGCAGAAACCCAGTAATCGACTCTGTCTCCTGCAGCAGTAGCACTCCACGAGACCTCCATGTTAGCAGATAGAATTGTCTCACCTACATCCATTGGAAGACTAACCCAGGAGGAGGTCCCCGGCATGGGAGTAATCTCGTATGCCCACCCTGAACCATATTCTCGATACATTGGACTTGTTGACCAAGCATAGTAATCCTGCGTGACGAGGCGTTGACCATTGTAGTACAATCCGTATCCATTTGCACTAATCGTCGTAGTCCCCTGCTGCTTGGTCAGGGTGGACCCAAGATTACCGGTTATCGCGTAAGCTTCCAAACGATCTTGTTGCCAAGACGCATAACTACGGAAGTAAATGTATGACCCATTCACCACCATGCCGCGCGGCGTCCCTGAAGTACTGAAATAATTGTAGTAAAGTGTAGCATTTCGGTCAAAACTACCGTCATCTGCATGATAGGCAACTACACGGTTTAGCAGATTGTGGTTAACCCATACTACATCACGAGTACGGTCATAGGATATTCCAGAATAATCTCCATGATTATTCGTAGAAGGATCATGAACAGCAAGACAAGTCCAAGTTGTAGGATAACGAATGTCGAATTCAACGACCCGATGATACTGGGAAGAGGTAGAAGAGTAATATGTGGTAAGTAGGCCAAATGCACGTTCATCATCACTGATAGCCCAATCTCGAATACCATAACCAGACCAAGTGAAGGGTAAACTAGGAAGCGTACACCCAGAAAGATCCAAGGAGATGAGGCCATTATTCATTGCAGCACCTTGAACCTGGGTACCATTGTTTGCATGCAAAAGTCGTAGCATCGAATTGATATTCGACGCGCGAAGATCCGATGAAACTATCCAATCACGATAAGTGAATGATGCGCCAGCATACGTACCTGCCGTTGCTGCACTAACAGATCTCTGCTGAGAGAATCTAGATTCAGTAGCGTTTGAGGAATGAGGTTGACGTATTGTGAAAGAACCATTGTCATTCCAAGCAGAGGATACAGTCGTGGTTGTCATAGAATCCATGCCATAACCATCGAAAACCATCTCCGGAGAGGCCATGCCTAAAGCAAGATCATCCGCCCTTGGATCGACACCATTGGACGTACCTTCAGACCAATCAGCACGATTCTGTGAAATGACCTGATTCCAACCAGTGGATGATGCACCTGAAAGCGTGACCTCGGCATCGAGAACCTCAGCACCATTGGGTAAAGTCACCATGATATTACGGGCAGGAGAGCCAGGAGATGCCAGAGCAATAGCACTCGTACTACCGTCAGAGAATGTGTAGATATGGCGAGCAGCAGGGTCGGCACTAACCTCGGCCGTCGATCCCAACAGAGGTACCATCGATGCAAGAACAAAAAGGCCGACTAGGCCGATGGCGCTTAATCGCCCACCGCCTACACTCCACCCAGCGTTCCCACTCATACTACCCGATGACCCTCATGCACCTTGAACATCACCGTGTCAGGACAGAGATCATGTTGTAGCACGATCATCATATCTGATTGGTGAACCACCATTACCTCGTACGCCATCGAGGAGATCATCTTCTATCTCGAAATGATCATTCAACCAATCACCGTCAGTATCGTAATTGAATGGATGTGTCCCATCTGCTACCTGATCGCCATCAATGTCCAAGATATACCAGCCCCAAACAAACTCTCCATTACCTAGATTCGGAAGATGATTCTCATCACCGAAAGTACGGTTCCATGGATCAGTCCACTCTCCAAATACTAAGTTGATATTGTCCTCGTAAGTTTGTTCCATGTAATCAGGATCGTTATCTAAAACAATATGAGCATAAAGTTGATCTGTAATATTGACTTTGTTCATTCGCATGTAATTCGTATTGACTGAATTCTGTTGGCAGAAGCCCAAAAGATACTCTCGGAATTGCCACCATTCCTCAATAGGGGAACCATCACAATCAAGCAACGGCGTCTGTCTTACGAGAGCTGCATTAGAAAGACTGACATTAGTAATCCCATAGAACTCTTGGAAGTTATTGTAGCGAACGTATACACATACTGCACCGCTACAATCCCATCCTCCATCATTGTCAGGATCTTCCGTAGCATCAGTCGGATTAGTGGGATCCATACTAACCCAAGTCCAATCTAAAGTAGCTCTCTGAATTGTGAGATTACCTTGAGAATTAGTAGTCACAGTCAAAGGCTTCCAATTATCTTGACCAATTTCTTGCCAGATAACGCTAACCTGTCGATACGAAGACCAGTTGCTGTTAGTCTCATTCCAACCATGAGTATATTCATACCAATCAGGCAGCATATCACCATCGGTATCATTGTCGATTGGATTACTACCATACTTGAACACCTCTCGGCCATCCGAAAGATTCCCATCTACATCATAAATTTCGATTCCGTCAACTGTTGTGAAGATACGACGACGATCATCTCCATCTGAATCTGAAAGGATTGGATTTGTCTGATTTCGATATTCCATGGCATTTGTGAACCATAGGTAAGAATTCCCAGAAGAAATTTGGTCCCCAACAGGTCCTTCAGTGAATACACGATTTTGCCAAATACCCTGCGATGCAACCGGTTGACTACTATCTCGGTCAAACCAACCATCCTCATCGGCGTCATAATCAACATCGAGAGGGTTGACTGGATTTGTTGTCCACCGGTAGTCATTGGCCGGCATGGTGTTACGATACAACGCATAGCAAAACTCCCAACCATCTGGCAATCCATCTCCGTCAGAGTCTGGATGAGTAGGATCCGAAATCCCTAGTAGACTTAGATTGAAATTATCTGCATAAGCAGTATTGATTCTCTGAACACGTTCAGACGATTTGATGTCCTTTGAAATGAAGGCTGCGTATAATGACTCAACTGCCTCTCCCTCAGTCATCCCACCTTCTTGCATCATCGCATCAATAGCATCCTGGCCAAAGGTTCTCAACGTAACACCTGCGTCAATATTGTTAATCTGTGATTTCTTACCATGGCTGCGTGACTCATACTCTCGTAGGTTGGTAAATCGTTCTTCATCATCGATTCCACCATTGCCATTACAATCGTAAGAATCCCCATCTGAATCCGCATTAATATCTGTGTCAGTCAGAGGATTCATACTCCAAAGATTGGCATCAAGATCCCATTCGGTAAACCAATACTCATACCCATCTAACATACCATCTAGGTCGGTATCTGGATTATTTGGGTCGGTAATACCTAGTAAGGTTGCAAGTAGAGGTGGAGCAAATCCACTAGTCGTCCAATCCTCATATTGTGATACTGCGATTGATGCGCGCCCCTCCTTGCTAAATAGAATCCGATAAATCCGACTAGTTGCTTCATTAGGATCCACTAGAGCCGCCTCTTCCCACATCTTTGGTGCATCAGGTGGAGCAAGCCCTCCATTCACTGGATTAGCGTAGGTAAGATTCAACTCTTCCAAATCAGTAACTGCATCTTGATCGCCATCGTACCCACCATCTCCTGGAACAAGTGGATTCAATGTCCACTCCTCATTTGTTTCATTCCAGGCAGTGAACATTAGTTCGATACCATCGAGAAGACCATCGCCATCTGTATCGGGATTGTTTGGATCTGTAGTTGGCCCAGTAAGGTTGTACTGTTCAGAAGACATGAATGATCCGAAAGAGAGGTTCCCGCCTGCACTACTCCAAGCCTGTGGAGTAGTTATCGCCGGTGTGACTAGGAGGTAAAACTGTGGAGAAGATACGATAGTGCTAACCTCGTTATTCTCATTCTTGATAGATGCATATTCTTCCCAATTGGTCATACCGTCTCCATCAGGATCACCTGCTGGATCGCCCTCATTGGCAGGATTCAATGTCCATTCCTCACTAAAAGAATCCCAACGAGAGAACCAAACTTCCCAACCATCTGCCATACCATCGTTATCAGTATCTGCGAGCAAGGGATCTAAGGAACCCCGATCATCTGCCACAGGTACTAATGATTGAACATCATCTGAGGATTGCTGTCCAAAGGAAGTTGTTGGCCCAGATGCCCAACCAGGATTGAACAGTGCAGTCTCAAAACCATCAGGATGAAGACGCCCATCTGTACTTTCATTGGCGAGCATGATTCGATCTATGATGTGATATTCCATCCAATTGTTAAGAGCCTCATCAGGTCCAATTATTCCGTCACGATTCACATCATATCCATCTCCATCTGGATTATTGAAGGCATCAGAACTATTCATCGGGTTAATACCAGCATTACTTGGAATCCATTGACAGCTGTAACGAGCTTCCCAACCATCAGGTAAACCGTCTCCATCTGAGTCAATCTCATTCGGGTCAACAGCAGTCCAATTAGCAGCAGCTTCAGCAGATTCCCCTCGAAGAGGGTCACCTTCTAGGCGAATCTGATCAAGTGTAATCTGCCAGTTATATTCACAAAGATTCGACAGCCCATCTCCATCTGCGTCTTCATCGGCATCCGACGGATCGAATGGATCGAGCGACCAATCGTTCCCTCCAGTGAAATCTGCACCAATCCACCGACGATATTCAATTTCCCAGCCATCAGGCATACCGTCACCATCTGTATCTGTGTTACTTGGATCGGTAGGTAAGTCTGTACCACCTGAACTGCCGGTAGTAATCCAACCATTCAGATACACTGAAGCAGCGGCTTGACCTTTAGATTCATCACAGAGGTAATCTCCGTTCAGATAGTAACAGGTGAAATTCGTATCTGCGTAGAACCAACCCCAGTATTCAGAACCATCAGAGAGACCGTCCCCGTCAGTATCTGTATCGAGAGGATCAGTTCCGTTGAATCCTTCAGTAGTAGTAGCAATGAAACGGTACTCATCAAGATTGGTCCATGGACGATCGATATAATTAGAAGAGGGATCGAAACGCACACCGTCATTATCACGATCTAAATCACGGTCATATGGGTCTGTTGGATCAAGGTCATATGCGAATTCCCAACCATCGGGCATGCCATCTTCATCAGAGTCATTGGAAAGTGGATCAATCGGAACGATATTCGCAAAACGTCCAGGATTGATACCCGCATAGAGTTTGGAGACGTTGTTTATTGTCCCAAGAGCAATACTCTGGATTGGGCCAGGAATCCTAGTATGGCCTTCTCGAATACCGAAAATCATCGCATGACTTCCTTCTAAGACCCATGTACCTGCAGCTGAACCAATGATAACCTCTCCATCAGCAATCAAAATTGAACGAATATCATTACCTCCATCCTGATCAAGGTCATTATTTTCCATCCGTTCACGATTGAAAGCGTTGAAGGGATCTGTAGGTCCAGCAACTAGGTCGTAAGCATGAAGCCCGCCTGCCGTTCCAACCCATAGAATCTGTTGATTGGTAATTTGTCCATCTACATCACGTGGACCATCGATTTCTAGAACATTAACGACTGCAGATTTGGAGGTGTTGAAAGGATCCGCTGGACGAACAAACTGTTCAGCTGTCACATTGTCGAATATCCAATACGGCTCAGCTCCACCTTGGAGGTCACTAGTGTTCCATGCTATAAGGCCGTGAGAAGTACCAGCATAGAGAACCTGAGACGCACCAGTAACTGATGCATGAGCAGCAGATAGCAAACGAGCGCCATCATACTCTGAAAGCTTGGATTCCAGATCGTTGGAGCGTTCGGCCGTACCGATTTGTCCAGAAGTCTCCACAGGTATTACCCAAACCTCGCCATTCGGACCGCCTGCAACCAAGGACATCATCGAACCACCAAGATCTAATGGATTAAGATTCGAAATATGGCCCATCTCGATAGAGACAAGGGAGTTTTCATCCACGAGTCCTGATGAATCGAGGGAAAGAGTATGGAATCCAATATTGGTCCCCAACAGGAGATGCTCCCCTACTGGATGAACCCAGTGGTACATCGCGTTAAGATTGACTCCTGCCGGTAGTTCAAATGAAGTCGTTTGATCTGCATCTAAATTGAGAACCGAAACACCATATCTTGTTCCAAGAACTATTTGCTCACGCTCCTCCACACTGACAACTTCGACTACATCATGATGAAGAATAGCAGGAGAGGTTCCTTGGTCGTAGATACGAATAGGTTGCATAGCAAGCCCATGTTGAACCGACTTCAGACCAGACCGCACACCATAGCCTTCATCGTCGTGTACTCTGTACTCCTGAAGATTGCTAAATGCCTCCCCTAAAGCAATTGTACCAAACGAAGTATCGGGAGTAATCTGACCATCACGATCAACATCCCAACCATCAAGATCGGTATCGAGTATTGCATCGCTACTGTTCAAAGGATCAAGGCCGAAATAAACCTCCCATCCATCGATAATACCGTCGCCACGACGGCTTTGAGTCAAAAGTTGTGCACCAGACCAATAATGATCATCTGAATCATTACGCAATGGATCTGTTCCAAGCCAACCACTGTTGAGATCTTTTATTCCTCGTTCATTATCGCTACAAGCCCCATTGACAATGGACCCAATATCCCCAAAGCACCGGAGCCCATCAATCTCAGTAACCCAATCAGATGGCGCCCCGTAATTGTATTCCTCAGCATTTGTGTAGGCTTCTTGATCTTCAATTACTCCGTCACTATTCACGTCGAAACCATCTCCACATCCGAGCGCATAATCCGAACAACGGTCTGAATCAAGAAGACCATCTGAAGGGTCTAGTGGGTCGAAGACAGAACATTCCCAAGCAAAGGAAGCATTCTGAAATCCTACACCCTCATTCAAACACATGAAGACCTCGTATCCATCAGGTAGTCCATCTCCATCAGTGTCGGCAACCCTTGGATCAAGGAACTCACGAAGACCAGATTCGGTGAGTTCAGGAGGTTTTCCAGTGAGAGATTTCCGTTCACTGTAGCACGTGTCCAATGTGTAGGGCCAACAATACTCCATAAGAGCATTCAAACCGTCACGATCATGATCCGAGACGTTGTCAGACCCATTAGTTGGATCTAAACCTAGGATTGAAACAATATCGCCGCGATATGAGACATTGACTAGAGGCGAAAAGAGTTCTTCGTGAAGGTCGGGAATCCCATCCTTATCTTGGTCAGTGACAGGAGGGCCTTCTCCTTCAGTATCTCCTGGATTAACCGTGAGAACCTCTGCAGATGGACGTGTTTGGGATGCAAAAGAGAGCCCACTGAGCATCAGAACGACAAGGAGTAGGGCCGTCTGTCGTCTTCTCAGTGCATCACCTCCGGTGGTCCAATGTCTCAGGTTTCTGATTCAGTGCCTTATCATGGTGATGGAGCGGTGTTCGGACAAGTGGCCCTCTCCCAAAACGTAAATGGCCAAATAATCCACGATTCTCAAAGTCTTCAACCGAGTCGTTCAAGTCCCTTCTATTCGCCGCTCTCAAGGATGGAGATTGTCCACCTCGGTTCAGGCAGTCGTGGCAATGCCGCTATGGTGCGTACCGAGGAAACAACAATACTGATTGATTGTGGGTTCTCAATGAAGCAAATCGAGCGCCGTCTAGCAATGGTAGATGCGAAACCGGAGGATCTTGATGCAATTCTAGTATCCCATCATCACGGAGATCACGGCAAAAGTGCGCGTGCTGCAGCAAAGAAATGGGACGTAGAAATACATGCCAATTTTGAGACATGCGCTAGACTTTCATTGGACCCAGTAAATCAATGTCGAGTGTTTGAATCCCTTGAGAGAAGAGACCTTGGCCCAGATCTCTCAATGCTACCTATCCCTATCCCCCATGATGATGCGGAAAATGTAGCATTTGTCCTAAATAGTCCAGAAGGGCGTGCAGGGTTTGTAACTGATCTGGGTGAGTCTACTGAGGAACTCATCAAGCATATGTCCGGATGTCAGCACATCTCAGTAGAAGCAAATTATGATGTCAATCGACTCTTTGGGAATCTGAAATATCCCCAGACTCTGAAAGACCGAATACATGGGAGAGGAGGGCATCTTTCTAACCGGCAAACTGCGATGATGCTAGATCGACTCGTACATGACGACTTAGATTCAATTGTACTCTGCCACCTTTCCTCTGAGAATAACGCACCCCATCTCGCCGAATCAGAGGTACTCTGCCAAATTGGAGAGGAATTTAAGGGAGAGATTCAGATCTCTAAACAAGATGGGCCTGAGTTCACACATTGGCTAGGACAGCGAGCTGCTGAACCTCTACGATGGTCGTGAACCCCATCTGGGACCTGCCTGCCTGAGAATGGCTATTTAGGTCAAGAACAGTATGCAACCCGTGGACATGCGAAGGGATGGCAACTTCTCCGGCGAAGCCGGGGTTAGTGAGATCCTTGGAGTGACAATGCTCCTAGCTATGGTGGTAGCTATCATGAGTGCTGTCGTTGTGTTCTTGCAACCCTTTGTTATCGACCTTAATGACAATAGAGCTTGGGCGGCTGGAGGCGTCACTGCAGAGCAACTCAATGATAGACTCCTGGTTGTCGCCGACATGCCAAACGGAACTGGTTTAGCTCATGAAACAGGGATCCCAGGAGGAGGGATTAACGTCCTATTCAATGTAGAATCATGGACTATTGGGGCCGACATTTACGGGACTGACCGAATTGAAGTGTTTAGAAACGGTTCAGGCATAGTT
The DNA here is from genome assembly GCA_002712285.1 of Methanobacteriota archaeon. GTDB lineage: Archaea > Thermoplasmatota > Poseidoniia > Poseidoniales > Thalassarchaeaceae > MGIIb-N2. Next base: position 6,849 of record PATC01000045.1, on the reverse strand, counting down.
ATCAGCAGCGACAATCGAACTGCGGAAACAATTGAAATTCGGATAGATGGCGAACAAGCAGGATATTCTAACAACGGCGTTTGGACTACACAATGGCCCATGACTGAATGGAAAACACTGATTGACGAACGACTACCATACAACTCGGTATTACAAGTCGATGTGCTGGATAGAAATGGTACGGCAATTCATCGCTGGGCTGAAATCTCAATCGATGGATTGCGACTATCCTCTCCACTATCACAGGGAACATTTGATGTGGATCTTTCAAACGGTGCGGTGATCAAAAATCTCCCTGGTGACGATGTAGAAATTGAAAAATTTCCTCGACTAAGTCATGGAAGTACAATTGATGGAGGTCACACTGTTCGACTCATACTCCTTGACGTAGATGTAGATCCAAATGCAACTGACCTCAATCGTAACCTCGATATGACATCTCAAGGAATACTGAACCTCTTTGATGAAAGTCACGCTAGGAACTTTTTCTTACATTTCGAAGTAGGTGGCCAAACTACTGTTGAGCCAAGATATGTCGATCACTGGACTGCAGAACATACTTTGCGGATTGCTACAGGTGACTTAGACGGATATGCTGGGTTCGGCCCGAAGGGGCCACTCAGTGGAGCCGATGGACTAACTTTCCATTCAGATGCAGAGACATTTGGACTTGAGGTTTTGATTCAACGTGTGAAGGTGATTCCATGAGACGCGACCTAAGGCGAGAGAATGAGGAGGCGGTAACCGCGGCAGTCGCTACCGTGCTTCTCTTCGCAATCGTCCTCAGCATCATCTCTGGGATGATGGCCATGATTGTCCCAACAATGGCTGAACTTCAAGGAGCAGTAGACCGCGAAACTATGGAAGGACAATTTACAGATCTTGCCCAAGAAACAGTCCGACTGTCAGAGTCAGGATTACCTGGAGACCGTTCTGAGATGGTAATTCAGCCACATACCGGCGACATCAGTTGGAATCTAAGAAGAGGAGGTACATGGTATACGGCAACATTGGTCGAAGACCAAACCTTACGTCTCAATAGTATGAACGACCTTGATGGCGTAATTGAACACCGCTACCCTAACGGAGACCTAACCTCAATGTGTTTGACGGATTTAAGGGCACATATCGATGCCGAACATCGACACATATCCCCTCCAGTCAATGGGACAATGCTTGTTACACCTGTTGCATCCCTACAAACCTCATTGGAACGCGTGACTGTTGATGATGGATTAGACAAGCATAGTATTCAGGCAGGCACCGTCTTGACAATTGATTCCACTAATGAATCTCCAGCTGTAGCAATCTCCTCGACACCTATGCGAGCCATTGTCATCCAAGGCGAAGGTGGCATGACTACCTTCGCCCCCGATACTCCTGAACCGACTGGCATGGGACGATCTTGGACAATTCCCGCAACAATGGGAGATGTGACGATTCTTCTCTATTCTACTGAAACCTTCACCGCAGAGATCCGCACTGAGAGTAACACTCAGTCATTGGATTCAACATCACATAGCGTCACAGAACCAAGTGGCAACCAAGGAAGAATTACAATTTTGGAAACTACAGTTACAGTAACAGAACCGACTGCTATCAAAGTGACAACTTCATCTTCAGCGCATATGATTGTGAAACAAGGCATATCAAACAGTGGTGCAACCGCACTTCTCGATCAAACCGGAAGTGTGTCTGGCACAACTTTCCTCTTTCCATCAAGTGATTACCAACTGTTAATCCACAATCCAGATCTACTCTCAACTTCTGTTGAAATCAATGGCTTTTACCATAGCATAGGAGCTCGTGACTCTGCCAGAATCACCATGACGAATAATCAGGGAGGATGGATTGTTGCAGGGAGCCCTGTACAGGTCCATCTCGTAAGCGATGGAACTGAATCTTCGAGAAGCACAAGCCTCGATTATCTACATTCCACATCTACTGGACGTACAAGTGCTAGCACTTGGTCGAATATAGTGGGGGGTTCACCTCACGGAAGTGAACTCATGATTCAACGATTAGGACATGATGTCAACATACAACATCTCGACAACATCGCACCAAACTTAGCAAGCACGACTAGTATCAACGAAAGCGCACCAAGAATGTCGGTCCAATGGATTTCAACCGAAGGTGGTCGAATCGAAATCAGTTCTGAAAGACCGTTCGAACAAGGAGAGAGCCCTGTTCGAGCCTACATCTCCCATGGAAATTCAGGCCTCCTAGATTTACGGTCTATGGGTGAAGATCGATGCGTTGAAATCGATGAACGAATAAGCGGTTGGACTCAAAATACGCTCCCTTGGGCAGATGTATCCTTCCTGTCTGATGGAGGCGTGATTGATGCTTGGACTACAGGCGAACATCCAATCGGATTGTTGGCCACAATGAGAGGCCCTCATGCAGACAATCCTCATGCAGCTGTCGCCCAAGGCTGGTCTATCCCCTTACCTAGAATGGATTACACATTCAGTTCTAGTGTTACTGGACTTGAAATTGGTTGGAGGGGTGGATTTGTAGGAACTAATCACCCTGAATACGTAGCAACAACAATCGAAGTTCCCCCTAGCCGCGAAGGCCCTGGTCCAAGAATCGCTGTGACTGTTCCAGTCGTCATCCCAGATATGGACCTCGATACAGGCACCTCTGATCATAAGACCACTCTGACCTTACTATCAAGATCTCAACTCGCATCGATTTCTGCCCATGAGGTGCGGCGAGGATGGGATGGACCCTATGGTGCATCCATTGCCTCTCAGGATGCAATCGATCTCGATTCCTCCACAGATTGGCTGACTTATCCCGGTCGATTAGACCTATTAAACGACTATGTCGGCTGGGTACAACCTACACCAACCTCTACCGAAAGCATATACCACGCAGGTGGCGGCTTAGTATCCTTCAATCTCCAGATGGCTCTAATCAATCATGATGCGATGGTGATTGATGGATGATTGTCAAACTAAGAAATGAGGAGGCTGCGGCTACAGAGATTGGCTATATCCTAACATTCTTCCTTGGATTGATGTTCTTAACCACCTTCTCAGTATGGACTTTTGATATTCAACAGGCCACCGAAGAAAGATGGACAAACGAAGCAATTCAAGAGAATCTAAGAGAGGTCGCTGAAGCTGTTGAACGTGCGGATGCAGCTATGAGAATTGACTCAAATGCATCCTATGCCGAGCCAGTCTATCTTCGACTCTCAGCAGATACTGGATTAGGCCTAATTCTGCTAGTAACTGAGGAATCTGTGACCATAACTGACCCCTCGGAAGCCAGAATGTTTTCTCAAGAAATCTCTGCTGCCTCAGATGCTACGCATTCCGGTGAGGTCAATCTTGCCGGAGTAGATATCGTGTGGATTTCCTTACAAGAAGGGAACATAACTGTCGGATTAGAACAACCTGGATTCTAACCAAGCAAAGCCCGATGAACTGAAGCTTGAACATCTCTCATTCGATCGTTTGCACCTAATTCTCTGAATACCACAAGGGCACGCTGAAGATGAGCCATTCGATTAGTACGGTTAGGATCACTACTTCCCATTCGGGCTAGAATCTCACCTATAAGCATTCGATGGTCATTTGCCTCAGCAACAGCAAGAGCATCGAGATAGTACTCCATCGCTTCTTCTTGGCGACCAGTGTCCATCATAACCTCCCCTATTAGCATTTTAATTTCAACAGAATTACGATGATCAGGCTCTTCAGCAAGTGCACTCAAAGCTTCACTGTAGTGGTGAACTGCAAGTTCAAGATCATCTGTCTTCGAGTACAACCTGCCGAGAACAATTCGTGCTCTAGAGTGAAGATGAGGTTCAGATTCCTTAGTTTCGTCATGTGCATCCATTGCATGCTTTCGTGCACGGTCAATCTCATTCATATCCAACAATGCAGAAGCTAACCTAATCCTTGAAGCAACTAGTTCAGAATTCGAACTAGTACTGAGGATTTTCTCGACGTTTTCGTATGCATCTAACGCCTGTTTAGGAGAGCGTCTACGACGATGAATACTACCTATGTTGAGATAAGTCCGAGCCGCTGCGATTACATCTCGAGTCTCGATGAAAACTGCAAGACTTTGGTCTAGGAGTTTCAAAGCAGATTCAAGCCTCCCATGATGAACCTCTATGTCTGCAAGACTAGACAGAAGGCGGGCTCCTTGATCTACTCGCTTGAGTTTCTTTGCAATAGGAAGAGCCTCATTATGACAAGCCTCCGCATCTTCCCAGCGGTTCTGAATAATAAGTAAATCACCCTTAGTCTCAAGGATATCTACGAGATACTCATCGCCAAGATCGGAGATATCAATTGAATCTATGATGCCCAAAAGGCTGACATGACCTGCCGCAACTAAGCTATTTCCCACCATGGAAAGAGTTTCTGCGAACTCAAGGATTTCACCTGAAGCCGCAAGATGATGAAGGAACTCAAGATGTTCAGAACGGGTTGAGCGCGCTTTCCTGTAATGTGCTGCGGCATTAATGTGTAGTTGCTGCCGAAGATCAGCTTCCATCGAAACAAGGAGGAATTCACGGATCAAATCATGAACATCGAAAGTTTCAGAATCAATCTGGCGTGCTAATCCCTTCTCAACCAAATCATCCATCAAATCCATGTTAATATCTAAATCTGCAATTGCCTCAATAGGAACAGCATCCCTGAAGACTGCCAATGCACCAAGTAATCGCTTTTCGCTTCCAGAGAGACGCCGGAAAATTTCCTCTTCAACAAAGTTCTCTAAACTTTCATGGAAAGTATCCCCGACGCCTCCCTGATTAATCAATTTGAGAACCATTGGGTGGCCACGAGCTAGATTGTAGAGATGAATAAACATAGTAGCATCCAAATCTGGAATCTGATCGAGAAGGTTACGACATGCCTCCTGATTGAGTCCATCTAAGGGAGTGACAAAGGTCCGAATCTTACCCTCAGCATCCTTCTGAGGGACTACCATTCGGTAAGATCGCGAGAACAATACAAGACCAACATTCTCGCAACTACCAAGACGAAGAGTCATTGAACGGATAATACCAATCAAATTCTCGTCGCTAACCTTGTGAAGGTCATCGATAACAATCAATGCGGGTATCTTTCTGAGTCCATCGATTATCATCTCACTTGCAACATCGACCTGAGCGACACCGCCAGCATCGAGATAGTCTGCAAGATCCGAATGTCCAATTTGAAGAAGCCATTCACCCATAGCCTCGAGGAAAGGTCGTGAACCATCACGCTCCTGACACCTATGGTAGAGAAGATTCCTTTTGTGAGTAAACTCCTCAATAAGACGGCTGGCCATAGAGGTCTTTCCAATCCCTGCAATACCTGGAACTAGAAGAGTTGCAGATTGAGGTTCGAGAATTGCTGCAAAGTTAGCAATCTCGGTTTCTCTGCCGTAGAAGCGCCCAGTTCGAGGAAGATCAGAAAGAGAATTCACTAATTGCTTCTCGATATGTTTCGACAAATCACGTTCGACTATCTCCGGAGTAAGTACACGAACATCAAGAGCTCCTGAATCATCGATGTATCGGATGATATCAACAGCCCTCATCGGGAATGGAAGATGGTCGGGTGAGGTTGCAATCGTAACCTTACTCGACCCTTCAGGTGCAATCATCTCAAACTCAAAGGAGGCATATTCCTCGTATACTCGATCAGCATGTTCCAAACCGACATCTGTTAGAAAATATGCCTTCCTCTTCCTTGAAACACCAGAGATGTGTGCTTGTCTCTCAATCAATATCCCCTCTTCCTTCAAGCCAGCGATAGCTCTTGGAACATTACTCCTTGCAATCGATACTGCATTAGCAATACCCATTTGAGAAATTGCAAATGGCACCTCAATAGATTCAGAATATTCTGAGAAGTCACGCAGATGCAAAAGGATACGGTCCTGAACACCTGGTCTTGGAATCACTGCCATAATTATCCCCTCCATTTACGAGAAATATCAAACCCCATCAATGGAGAATCATTGATCCTGAACACTTGATGGATCTGGGACCCACTGCTGAGTCGCTTGATCCCATCGCCACCCAGGATACCCACCAGGTTGCTGAACTGCAGCCTGAGGTTGGGGTTGGGCTACCTGTTGAGCTGTATTCTGCTGAACTGATGATGCCGCAACTTCTGCATCTTTCCGCTCCTTAGCCCATGCGTATGGATCCTCCTCGACCTCCAGTGTAGAGCCATCATCAAGGAGATCATCTTCATCTTCATCCTCAAATTCAACGAAGAAGAAGACGAAGACACCTCCAAGAAGAGCAAGAATTGCTAGAGTGCCAACTCCAAGTAGAAGCGTTGCACCTAGTGACATTCCTTCGTCGTCACCGCCTGCTCTTTCCACTGTCTTCTGGATTACAATATCACTAGAACCACCGTAAGTGAACTCCACAACATTAGTGCCGGGAGAGAAGCGCGAAGACTCAATTGTCATCGACCATGTACCATCATCTCCAACAGCAGTCTGTCCAACTGGAACGCCTGCAATCTTCGCATTAACTGATTGACTAGGACGGCCCATACCGGTGAAATTGATTGCTTCCCCATCCTCTAGGATACCTGTGAAATCGGTGACAGCAGTGAACGTCGCCGCAATGACTGTGAAATCAACGGGATTTGAAGTTGCAATCGAACCGGAAGGATCAGTCGCGATGAATATCACGTTATCAAGAGTCCAAGTCGCCATATCTGTGTCATAGAAGTACATCTCAATTGGATCAAATGTCGCCACTCCACTAGGCATACGAATAACGAGGTCATAGAGATCGTCAGTGAGAATATTAGGATTATTATATGCCGAGAAGGAGAGGATTTGGCCATCGGGGTCATCGAAATACTG
>PATC01000044.1 GCA_002712285.1 Methanobacteriota archaeon | reverse complement strand
TTGTTGTTCGTGTTGTTAGGGATGTTTTGGTTGGTCATCGGTCCTTTACGTCTGAACTGGAGGTCTAGACATCTAGAATCCTAGAAATTGACATATTCAACCAATGATTACAAACAATACTTGGCTTACATATAATTCAGATTCTAATTGAGTTACAATATTGCCTTGCCGATCGTAAATTTGGATATTTGATCCATCTCTTGGTACTAATCTGGTTCGTTTGAATGTCTCAAGAACAGTCTCTCCTAGTTCAGGTTGCAAGTTTTCTGGTTCAAGTTCAATATCTGGTCGTCTAAATTGAACGTCCTTAAACAATGAAATGCGGCTAATTGCCGCTATCAATTCGTCTTCAGTCATATGTTCCCACTCCTCAACTATAATTCGAAATCATCCCATAATGGACTCAGTAGTCCTTCAATTTCAGCTGGGATATCAGGATCTTGCCATTGTTCAGCAATGTGTTTCAATTCACTCAGTTTTTCAACTAACCCAGAAGCACTCAATCGTCTAATTTTTCTAGAAATTTCATCATATTCATTCTGGTATAACTGTAGATTCCTTCGTTGAAGCCTCTTGTCAGATAGGAGTTCTTGCGCAAGTTCTTGTTTTTCTATTCTAGTTGTGCGTAATGATTCTTGGATTTGTTCCAATTCGTTTTTCTCATTTGCATTTTTATCGCTTAACTCTCGAACATAATTTTCTGCTCTGAGGATAATATTCTCTGGAGCAAGCTCGCGCTTTGCTTCATCTATCCAGATACTCATCCGTTCCTGGCGAATCTCTGAATCCTGTAATGACTGCTCTAATTCTCTTGCACTGTTTCTTGCATTTTGAACAGCTCCCTCCATTTCTTCAAATCGTTCATTGAATCTACTTCTTTCTGAACCTTTTCCGGACATATACGCAAAAATTCCGATTACTGACATTGGTAGTAATCCAAACAATACCATTGACAGCATTCCAAACGGGATACCAGTCTGTTGTGATGGAATTTGATCTTGGTCACCCTCTTCTTCAACATCAAAATTAGTAATTGATTCGATGTGTTCATTCAGGTCAGAATCCTGAGAAAACATATCCTCCTGTGGCTCAGAGCGATTCTTACTGTCCTCCTCTATGTCGTCATCGTTATCTAGATTCGGGCATCCAAATTCTAGTTCAGAACCTTCTCCATATTCGAAGGGACAGGTGTCGATATTGTCACCAAATCCATCACCATCACTATCGACAGTTTCAGTAGCATCTTCTGGAAATACATCTGCGTTGTCACCAATTCCATCCAAGTCCGTGTCTATCCATTCGCTACTATCCTTTGGGAAAATATCGGAATTGTCTCCAATTCCATCTCCATCAGAATCCTGCCATTCCTTTTCGTCATCAGGAAATGCATCTGAGTTATCCCCTATTCGATCTCCATCAGAATCCTGCCATTCCTTATCATCATCAGGAAATGCATCATGAGTATCTGCCCACCCATCTCCATCTTTATCGACGCAACCAAGGATTGGGAATGTGCTTGTCCCATACACTTCAGGACAGCTATCTCCATTCATGCCTTCGAGATTATCACCGAATCCATCATTGTCTTGATCAGACCATTGAGTATCATCGTGTGGGAATTGATCGATTGAATCCGCTATTCCATCCAAGTCATGATCGGGACATCCTAGTAGTATTCGAAAGGAATCACCTTTGACGGTAGGGCAGTCATCTTGATCGTCAATCCAAGGATCCCAGTCTTGATTCCGTTGGGTTGTATCCCAATTAAACTCCAATTCATATCGAATCCCATCTCCAAATGCAGAATCAGTAGTACTGATTTCTAGCATATCAGCGTGATTGTTCCAGAATCTTAGTTGCATGAACGCATGTTTTTCAGCGCCAACTGTGATTTCTCTATCTAAGTTACCAGCATTATCGAAGTGGCGAACGATTAGTGTACCAAGGTGTGGTTTACCTGTGTTGTGAATAGTAAGATTCACTATGTCTCGATTTAGAGCTCTCATTTCGATTGTGTCGAATTCATCATGTTCTTCTGAACCACAGTCAAATGAGCAAACATATTCCACAAAATGGGAATCTGAAGGAGAGATGCTGAACTCATAGGATGTACTAGCTACAGAGCGGTGATGATTTTCGTCATTTCCCATTGATTCTGCTGAAGATATGGTTGTCATGCCAATTGTAATGACTAGGAGTTGAACCAAACAATTCAGAATAAATGGACAATCGAATGGGCTCTTTCGTATTGCTTCGTAGAACATGTTAGGAAACGTTTCTACTGGCCTGCTTGATGTCTAGAATTCTAGTTCTAGCGTGATCAATCAATTCGGAATGTGCATACATCAGGTTTTGAGAATACACGATGTCGATTTTTCGCTATGATAGCATAAGCAATGTCACGGATAGGTAAAGGAACTAACCAGACCAGCGGGAACCACATTCTCCAATACCACCTCATGTATAGTAACGCACGAATTCCTGCTGCGGATCGAATGTAGGATTTTCCGTTTCGAATAATGTAGACCGTATCTGCAACCTGCTGTTTTTCTGGAAAGGTTGCGATTAGTTTCTGAGCATCTTCAGAAAGAATCGGTCGGTATGCAAGATCCGCATCTGCTGTCCTCCTTTTATCGATGAATTGCGCCAATCTATGGCACAACCCACAATCACCATCCAATAGTAGCACATCTCGCTCGACTCCGAGTTGTTTCATCGTGGCACCACCTCATTGTTCCAAGTATGAACAAATACACCATCTGACATGTGGACACAGTCGGGTGTTAGTGCGTCTTTGATTCCTAGATCAAAGGATTCTGTGAGTGCATTATCAAGAATAGTAACATCTCCCTGTGTATACACCCATGGATTGTGTTGTGTATGAGCAATACAGAGATTTCCTTTATGTTCTACATAGAGAGAATATCGCTCGAATAGAAATTCTTCTAACGATCCTTTTTCTGCTTTCATTTCTTCGCCTTTTGGTGAACAAAATCCTGAGAATCCATGTGTCCCTCCCTTGCGTTTTGTATCCCATCGATAAGTCGATCCTTGCACTTTGACACGTCCCTTTGAGTATCTGTAAGGTAGACCATATGCACGCGGAGCATATGCACACGTAATCCGACTTTGAGCTTCTAGAGTAAGGAACAAAACTCCCCCCTTTCCATTTTTCTTTACGTAGGTCCGGATATTGAACTCCGGAAACGTCGAGATACCAGGGACTGAAATTGCCCAGCGTGGATGAACATTTTTCATCAAAAACGGAATAGTACCAACATATGCTTCTCCGTCGTGAAAGTCAATTTCTAGTCCCTCAGGAATATATGGTGCTAGTTTTTCCGAATCTACCTTCCAATGGAGGAAGGTGAGATGACGCCATTCTTGGTTTAGTGCATGTGGCCGATCTGGCATAGGAAATGGAAGATGATCTGCTTGCATGATATCACTCCGGAAGCGATAGTATTTCCTCAATCAGAGCGATGACTGCATGGCCACCGATGAGGTCATCAGATGCCACGGCATTGGCTGCTGCTTTTACTTCGGGGAATGCCGAGCCCACAGCTACAGCCCATCCAACAGTCGAAAACATTGGCAAATCATTTGGTGAGTCACCAACACCAATACAGTCCGATGGAGTAATTCCTAGTGGTTCTAGAGCAAGACATATCCCTGCACCTTTGTTCAAACTAGGGTCATTAACATGAATTGCGAATCCGGTGCGTACAACCTCGAGGTCGCTCCATTCGGACTGAGCCAACTCCCTCTCTATTGCTTCGTAATCCTCACGAGTATAGAGGCACCATTCAGATTCACGCCAAGCATTTGATGAGATACCTGCTGAATCAAGACCCGGGATTCTCGTTGCAAGCCATTCACATGCCTGGCGTGCTCGCGTTCCATCTGCAAGATAGTGAACTTTGTTTTCTCTTCTCCAATCCCAGACGACCCCTCCGTTTTCACAAATTAGTGGACCAGTTAAACCGAGATGTCTTGAGAGTGCCCAAGCAACTGGACGTACATTTCCGGTAGCAAGGGCTACAGGTACTCCTGCTGCTTCGAGTCGTCGGAAGGCTTCAGGAAGATCGGGGTGTAATCCATAGTGCTCATCAGTCAGTGTTCCATCGATATCACAGATGAGCATCGCTGGACGGCGACCATTGGTCAGGGGGTCCTCTCGTGCACCCATAGACCTCCATTATCCATGGACCGATTTCAATCAACCGCGGTGGAGATGTTGAAAGGGAGTAATTGGTTCAAACAATCATGGATGAGGAGTCCGATGCCCTCTTCCTAGATGATGAGGTCGAGTCCGTCGTCGACGAAGCCATGTCTTCACCCTCTGAATCTACTGTTCTTGAAGCGGAAATTGTTGAATCTTCAGGAAATGGTGTCAAAATGATGTTTCAGGGTTTTATTGAGAATCTTAGTCGTGCTTTCACGTCATTTACCCAATTTGCGGGCTCAGTTGGTGGTGCAGTTCGAATCAAGGCGAATAAAATTAGTGAGGAGAGATCTACCAATATCGAACGTGCAGCAGCAGTTCGCAAGACAAAGGAAAGTAGTGAATCCATTGTGATGGTAGCATCTGGAATTCAAAGTTATGAATGGGGCCTAATAGGAATGGATTGTCCAGATTGTGCATCAAAAGCAACGCGTGCCGTTTCAAGGATTGATGGTGTAGAATCATGTGAAGTTTCTGTTATGGAAGGCAATATCCGTGTCGATATTGATCTATCAAAGACGAATTCTGCTCGTCTATCTCGGATTTTGAATAGTATTGGATTTGCTCCGAACCGACCTTGGGAAATCATTCAAGGAGTTACACCACGAATGGTTGAAAATTCTCGTATCATTAATCGTAAATCCTTACGTCGCGAACTTCTCCAAGTCCCTGGCCTTCTCGATCTTCAGATGGTCGATGGCCGAATTGAGATCAAGCGGGTAGATCAGATTACGCAGACAAACGATTTCATGGCTGGTCTTAAGGGAGTTATCGGTGTTGAACCAGTTTTGACAATGAGTTCAATTCGTTCGCTTCGTCCAGATCAATGGCGTTTACTCGGTAGTCTCTCTACTATACCGATACTTGCGGTTATCTTATTCCTTGAATCTCGCGATATGGCTACTGTCGCTGAAGTAGTTGCTTTTGTGTCCGTTTTCGTTGTGGGATGGTCGATGATGTCTGAGGCATTCAACAGTTTACTCAACCGTATTCTTGCATTCCAAGTTCTAACGACTGCTGCAGTTGTTGGAGCACTTGTGCTTCAGGAGTACGTGGAGGCATTGCTAGTCGTAGGTTTGGTTGCATTTGCTTCTCATCTCGAAGAGCGAGCAATAATCAAAGCAAGAGAAGCGATGCAAGGAGGTCTCAATCGTCTTCCTAATGAAGCAAGGATTGTCCCTGCTGAAAATAAAACTACATTTTCTGCGATTTCAAATCAGGTTAAACAACAAGGTAGCCAATTGATGGCATTCAACCCTGTTAACCCCCTTGTTGTAGGTTCACACAGCAATACATTGGAAATGGTCCCAGTGGCCTCTCTTCAGAAAGGAGATCGAGTAGAAGTACGGAGTGGCGAGACCATCCCTGTTGACGGTCGTGTCTTGGAAGGCTCTGGTTACATCGATCGTGCACCACTTACTGGAGAATCTCTCCCAGTAGGAGTTTCTATTGGGGCTTCTGTAGAAGCGGGTTTGACACTCACGCGCGGTCCAATCATACTCGAGACAACTGCGATTGAGGATGAAACCCGTCTTGCTGAACTAATCGATATGGTTCGGAAATTCAGAGATAAACCTCCTTCTATCCAAACGACAATCGAGGAGTTCACAAGATGGTGGGTACCAGTCGTACTATTTGGTGCACCGATTATTTCCTGGATTGCTTATGGAGCTACTGAGCAGACAATACTTACCACACTTCTTCTTTGGGTTGTTTCCTGTCCCTGTGCACTTTTACTAGCTTCACCTATTCCACACGCTGCCGCACTCACCCATGCCTCCTCTCAGGGAATTGTCGCTAGGGGAGGAGAGGTTCTTGAGAAAGCGGCTAGAATTAATCTTGCCATACTTGACAAGACAGGAACTCTTACGTCTGGTCGTCCAAGTTTACATTCAATTGTCACCACAAAGGGTGTGGAAGTTGAACGATCTTTACGTCTCGCTGCTGGACTTGAGATGCGTTCCAATCATCCTTATGCTGAGGTGATTCTTTCTTCACTTCCAGATGGAGACAGTCCGATGACCGTCAAATCACTGAAGGATGGAGATGCCGGAGTCCATGGATTATTTCGTAATAAGCCGGTGATGATAGGTAGAGCTGACTGGCTTCGATCTCAAGGAGTCAATATAGCTCCAGATTTAGATCAAGCGATTACGAATGCTGCTAAGGAAGGTCATGGTGTATCTATTCTTGCGGAGTCTGGAACTGCATTAGCGATGTTTCGCTTTGTCCATGATGATCCTCGTGAAGGTGCTCGAGAGTTAGTAACTTCATTGAAACGAGCTGGAATATTTGTTGAGATTCTCTCGGGAGATGAACAATCTGCAGTGGAGATATTCGGCCGTAGCATTGGTCTCGATACGGCGAACTGTACTGGGAATGTAACTCCGGAACAAAAGGCCTCCTATGTCCAGAAACGATCAGTTGCTCGACAGACACTCATGGCAGGCGACGGTTTCAATGACGCAGGTGCTCTTGCAGTCGCTGATGTTGGTGTAGCGGTTGGTTCAGGTGATCAGGTGAATCTCGAGGCTGCAGATGTATTGATTCCAGGTGAGGACCCTCGCGCAGTTCTTGTTCTCACACAATTAGCCCGCTCAGCACGTCGAATTGTCCATTTGAACATAGGTATCAGTCTAGCTCTCACCATCACACTTGTAGCCTTAGTATTGAGTGGTGTAGAAATTAGTATTGCTATCGGTGTTCTTCTACATGAGGCAAGCGCTTTCTTTGTAATCATGAATGGTATATGGGTTGCAGGCAGTGGAATTCAGCGCTTCACCACTATACTCGATGTTTTCCGAGATGTCGGAAAAGATGCTATTGAAGCATTCAGGATTTTGATTGGCTCAAGGGCCCACAACAGTGCGACCGATTGAAATATCGAGGTAATGGAGCAGGTAGGGGGATAACCATGACGGAGGAGCAAGAAGGCACTCCGGTAGCTTACGAAATCATGAGTCGAATAAGTCCTCCACCGGCTCACTGTCCCTCCTGTTCATCACTGCTCCCATCCAATCTTGGGGAGTTGGATTGTGTAGTATGTAGTGCGACGGTACGTGTAGAACATGAGCCAACGCGTAAAGATTGGTTGAATGAGAAAGTCACCTGCCCAGCGTGCCGCCATGTACTCGTCGCAGGTACCGATGTTCGTCCGGCTGATTTGCGTTGTGCAAATTGCCGTCACGAATTCACACTCTCTTCTAAGGTGATTAAGGTGGAGATCAAATGTCCAGCCTGTGAACGTGGTTTGAGAATCACTCAACGTCCAGGTGAACGGAATCTCAAGTGTCCAGCCTGCCAAGAGGGATTTCGAGTCACCTTTTGATTCAGTGACGGCTAATTCATCATGGTCGATAAATCGCCATTTTGCAAACGTTAGGAACTGTCGAGATTATTTACCATGAAAAATCCATCTCGCTCGGGGATGGGAACCCATGGCCACTGAAGATCTGTCGGAGACAAGAGAGAGAAACCAGGCGAAGCCTTCGCTTGCAGACCTTCGTAGCAAGGTTGTTGGTCAAGTCAGTGAATCGTTTCAGGGGACTCAGAAATCAATTCAAGCTCTCGATCGTGAAGCAAATCTGAGGTCTCAGATTGATCGTGAACGTAGGCTTCGTGTTGCTGAGCAATCTGAACGAATTGCAAACATGAAGAGTGCGATGCGTAAGGCTAACGAAATTATCCATGACGAAGATTACCGTTTATTGGAACGAGCTCTAAGGGAAGATCTTGAATTTGAACTAAAAGAAATCGAGAGTCAGGTGCTCGAACGTGAGGAAGCGGTGTTGAAGCAAGAATTACAACTTCGTCTGGACCGAGAGCAAGAGCAACTTAAGGAAGCCCTTTCTCTTGAGAGAGAACGTCGTGTCAAGGCTTCTGAACAAGAAATTCGAGATCGTCTACGTTCTGATATGGATAATGAATTCTCTCGTCGTCAAGCCTTCTTGAAGGAGCGTATGCAGATTGAGGCTGAACAGGCATTTCAGAAGCAGGTTCGTACAATGGAGTCCGAACTCCGTCAGGATATGGAAACTCAACTTGGTACTGAAGAGGAGCGTCAGAAAACCAGGATTGAAGAGGGTCTTACTGAACGCCTAGCAGAGCGTGAGATACAAATTCGTGAAGCACTCAGAAACCGTCTTGAGCAACAACTTCACCAGCGTTTACGAGATCGTGAGACTCGTCTTCGTGCGGAGTACGAACGTAGAGCTCTTCGAATGGAAGAGGATGTAGCAAAGGATATCCAAGGTGAACTTGAGCAACGTCTAGTTGCAGAGACTAATCGTCTTGAGACTCGAATGCAAGAGGACCTCGAACTTGCAGTTGCACGTAAGAGAGAAGAACTCAGGGCGAGTGTTCTCAAAGCTTTAGAAGCCGATTATGTAGGTCGACTAGCAGAGAGGAAATCTCGTCTTCGAGATCGTTTCGATATTAGTTTCCAGCAAACAATTGATGATATTGAAGCGGGACTAACTCGACAGATAGAGGGCGAACTTGATCGTCGTATTCAACATCAGTTCGAAACCTATCGTTTGCAGCGTGAGGCTGAAATTGGTAGTCAACTTGCTCGCTTCCGTCACGATCGAGAAAATGAACTTCGAAACGAGATGGAATCTGATTATGATACTCGTCGTGCGAAGTGGGTTGAGCAGATTGAAGCTGAATTCTCAACTCGTGAGGAGGCGACTAAACGCCAAATTATGGCTGAAATTGATGCACGCTTGAGAAATGAGAGAATATCACTTGAGACCTCTCTTGATCTCGTGAGGCAGGAAACTGCTCTCGATCTTGAGGTCGAGATGGAACAACGTCTAGGTGAATTTAGGGAGCGTAAGGAGCGAGAGGTCGTCGAACAACTTGAGCGCCAGATGGGTAAGCGCGAAGAAATCATGCGCAACAAGGCCTTGATCGAGGTCCGTCGTCGAGAAGCAGAGATGCGTGCTGAGATTGAGGCTGCTCTAGCCGTCAAGCGTCAAGAAATAAAGGAACGCCTTGCAACTCTTGAAGCTCGTTCTGAGGAATTCAAGCAGATGGCTGAGGCCCGTCTAAAGAAGGATATTGAGAAGGACTTAGTGAGTGATGAGGATATTGAGCGTGAGGCTTTAGTCGCACAATTAGAAGAGCAGGATGAGGCATCTGAACAGGATGCTCGACTCGCAAAGAGAGAGGCATGGATGGGTGCTCTTGGAGCAGCGCGTTCACAGATTCCTGCTGGAGCAGCTGGAACTCTTGGAGGCACAGGCCTTGGTCAAACATCTCAACTGGGAGTAAATCCTCTCGGAAGTTCAGCTATGACTGGCTTGGATGCACCCGGTTTACCTGCGGCTCCATTGGGCGGAAATCTTGCAGCACCTGTACGGTCACCAATCGGGTCTAGTCGTCCGATGACCGCCCTTGGAGCAGCAGCTCAAAATTCTCCAGGCGGATTGGGTGTTTCTGAAGCGAAGCCGTTTAGTCAAGCAGCCCCATTAGCTCCGAGTCGATCCCCAATCGGAACAGGTCAGACCGGGATGCCTGGGGTCCTAGGAACCCAGCCAACTGTCAAACCAATCAAACCACTTTCTCCAACCCCTGCACCAGTTGAAAATATGGAGAAAGAAGAGGCAACTATCCAAGAAGAGATTGTTGAGGAAGTTATTGAGGCAGATGCCGTAGAAACTTCAGTCACGAAGGGCCCGCCGGGGGGCGGTCGCATGGTTCGTGATTCAGCATCAGCTCCAAGTGTGAAGGGTCCTCCAACACGCAGAACGATCCAACCTAGCACACCAGTCGAGGAATCTGTTGCTGAAGAAATGGCAGAGATTCGTCCGGCCGTTGATCGTAGGATGCTGATGCCAGCAGAAGAGCCTGCAACCGCTGCAATTCGGCCTGTGAAAGTCATGAAACCACAGGAATCTGAGGGGGATACGGCACCGATTAAACAGGTTCGAGTTCTTCGTCCTCAGGTCTCAAAATCAGCCAGTGAAGAAGAATGAGACCTAGTCCAACACTCCGCCGGGTTGAAAGCAGAATCTCTCTCTGAGCGACCATGGCCTCTCGTTTATGCAGCATCTTGCTCGCCGCTTTGATGCTTTGTTCCCTTGGTAATGTAAGTGGAGCAGCTGGAGATATTGGCTATGCTGGAGAGATTACCACTCTTTCAGGTTCGAGTATTGGCTGGGCGGATTTAGGAAATGGACAGGCTGCAATCATAAATGAGTCTGGTAATCTCACTGTGATAGAAGTTCTAGGACAGAATGCTGGAAATGAGGTTTGGACGGGCATCATCAACGTCAGTGCACTATCTCTTGCTCATAATCCGACTGATGGCGTCATTGCTGTTGGCCACAATGAAGGAGCAGCTATTTATTCCACTGTCTTCGAGTCAATCATTTATTCAATATCTAGCGGTCCTGTGGATGCTCTTGCTTTTGATTCTGAAGGAGATTTGTGGATTACCAATCGATTGGACAAACGAGCAAGTGAATATTCGAACGGTGTATCTACAGGCGCCATGACTTCCGCGCATTCCATAGGTATAACTTCGATTGAGGTGACACCCCAAGGCCATGTCATCACGGGTGGAAGAGATCGAACTCTTCGAGTTCACCAAGGAGATGGTACACACTCTGATACTTTGACAGAGCCTAACTCTGAAGTTACAGATATCATGGGCGATAGTAACGGCCTTGTTCATGCAATTACAAAGGGTGGTCTCTATCTTGCATACAATTCCTCGGATTGGAATATCACACATTCGATGACTCCTTCACCACCGGGTGATTTGGTTAGTATACATGATTTAGATGCAGATCGAATTGCACTTGGAGGTGCAGTTGGTCTAATCCATCTTGTGAATCGCAGTACAGGAGTTTCTGAGCAGACCTTGAATGAAGGGAATGGGGAGGTCTTAGGCATTTTAGGTGGGGAAGGAGACGCTCTTGTAGTGCTAATGTCCTTTGCTAGTTCTTCGGATATTATGCTCTTTGATATCGATACAGATGGTGATGGGGTAGTGGATTCGATCGATGCTTTCCCTTCAGATGGAACTCAGACTAATGACCGTGATGGAGACGGTTATGGGGATGCAATCAACGGAAATAATCCTGATCGATTCCCTGATGATTCAACACAATGGGTTGATCAGGATAATGATGGATATGGAGATAACCCAAACGGTACTAATCCTGACTTGTTTCCAGAGAATGGCGATCAACACAAGGACTCCGACGGTGATGGATATGGTGACGCTAGTTATGGTCAAAACGGGGATAGATACCCGTCAGATGCGACACAATGGGCAGATAGTGATGGGGACGGGTATGGCGATAATCTCGAAGGAAATAATCCAGATGCGTGTCCAGAAATGGGCGGTCAATCCTCAGAAGATCGCCTTGGTTGTCCCGATATGGACGGAGATGGTTGGTCAGATGAAGGTGATTATTTCCAAGATGAACCAACTCAGTGGGCAGATAGCGATTTGGATGGCTATGGAGATGCACAACAAGGTTATCGTGGTGATGGATGTGCCAATCAGGCAGGAAATAGTACCCGATATTTACTCTATGACCCTGCAGAAGACCGCGTGAAGACAGTTTCGACTTATGGTTGTCCTGACTCGGATGGCGATGGGTATGCCGATGAGTCTGAAGCCTATTGGGATGCTGACAACTGTCCGGGTTCACTTGTAGGAAATGCCACGGAGTGGCTTGACGAAGACCGTGATTGCCTTGGTTCTAACACTGATTATGATGATCGAGAGTTCAATGTGCAGACAATCGAAGATTATTGCGAACGTAATGAGAATGAATCCGTCTGCGCACAACTAAATCAACCAGTATATACTCCAATTGATGATACCAATAGTGAGTCAGAATCCAACGATATAGGTGCGCAGATTCTCAGTTTTGCCCCTTATGGAGCTGGTATTGCACTCGCTATGATGGCAATCATAGGTGTCCTTGGAATGTTAGGACGTCGTGTGACTTCGAACAAACCCTCCAAGGAAGATGAATACGTGCAGAAGGGTGCCACAAAAGAGATTGAGACAGGGTCAATAGAACAAGTTGGAGGTATCATTGAGGATGAGGCATGGGGAGAAGACGTTGCTGCACTTCTCGACATGTCTGAAACTTCGACAGAGGAAGAGGAAGAGACCTCTGTTCCAGAGGGTAAATCTCGTTCGGTTACAGATTCAGTTGACAGCGATTCTTCAGAACACTCCGATGAGGATGATGTAGATGATGGAAGCGGAGAATGGCAGCAAGGTGAGCAGGGTTGGCAGGTATACGATGGTACTTCCTCTGATACTCCAGTGGCCGAAGAAGGTCCTTCAGAAGCCTCAGTTGTCGAAGAGGCCGCTCCTACCGAGGCACCACCTCTTCCTGAAGGCGGCTTACCGCCTGGATGGACGATGGATCAGTGGAAATGGTATGGCCACGAGTGGCTTGAGAAGAATGGTGGCAAGTGATTACTGAAAATCAACTGGAAGCACACGTCTCAACTGTTGTAGATTATCTCCATTCAAAGGTTCAGTTTCTGCAACTCGAGCAAGTTCCATCAGTCCAAGGAGCACGGTATTCCACTCACGTCCGTTAGATATGAGTTCGACTTGATTACAAGCCGCAAGATGTAGTAGAGTTTCTTCATCACTGCCATCAATCAGTAGTCCGCGAAGAACGGTACTACCATTGACATGTACTACTCTTGGTTGACCTTTCACGTTCATTCCTCTTTGATGCGATTGATTACTGCTTCAATATCAGTCCGTTCCAGATCTCGAATACGTGAACGGATAGAGTCCTGCTCCGAACGTAGTCGATTCAGTCGGTGCTCCTTCAATACTGCTTTGAGTAAGTCATCAACGCTGTTGACCCCTTCCATTGCCTTTAGTGAATTTAATCGTCTTCGGATTTCGAAGGAGACGGAAACGGAGGTCATATCGGGGGAGCCCATCACCATCACGGCTACCGCTCCAAACATAGCCATGACGGTCATCTCAACTACCGTAATGTCGTTCTTTCGAGGTTGAATCAGTCTTCGATATCGTCCCAGATATGTTCAGGATCGCCTCTTTCAATTGCTTCTCTTCGTAGAACAGATTCTGGATTGATTCCGTATTCTGCTCTTCTTGCAAGGATTCGCTGATGTGCTTCTTTGGCAAGACCCCAGTATTGTTTGCTGCCTTTGTTGCGTTTCGTGGGTCGTTTTAGAAGGACTACAGGAGCACCATCTTTGGGAGCTTCTGCAATGGCCATTAATCTTGGAATTACAGTTTGGAATACATCTTCTCCGAAGTGTTTGCGAACTTCGCCTTCTACGAAAGCGGATAGTTTGGATTGAGGTGTGTACATAGTGACTGCAATACCGAATAATTTCAGATGATTATTCACTCGTTTCTGAATTAGTCGAATTGAGTTCATTAGTTGACTCATACCTTCCAGTGCATAGTACTCTGCTTGGACAGGTACAAGAATCCAGTTTGAGGCTGCCAAGGCATTGATGGTGAGTAGGCCGAGCGATGGAGGGGTATCGATGATGATATGATCAAAGTCGTTCATTACAGGAGCAAGAGCTTCTCGTAGCCGAGTTTCTCTACCTAGTTTCGTAGCAAGTTCAATTTCTGCTCCTGAGAGGCGTATGTTTGATGGTAAAAGGTATAGATTCTCTACTTTCAATCGAGGAGGAACTCTAGAATCTTGGTTCATATTTTTGAAGGCGCGTTGCATCTCATCGGTGAGGATTTCTGGGCCAATAAGATAGTCATGGACATTGAGAGTACCATCTGAAGGTTGCATCAACAGATCGTAGACCGTGGGTACGTCGAGGCGCTTGTCCACACCGAAACTAGTGGAAGCATTTCCTTGAGGATCGAGGTCGATTAAGAGAACCTTTGCTGGGGGAATACCCATACTTGGGTTTCCTTCAGCAAGTGCAGTTGCCAAATTGACTGCAGTAGTCGTCTTGGCGCACCCACCTTTCTGGTTGGTGCAGGATATGATTGTCTTGTATGGGTCCATCCGTCCTCAAAGAATCCCACAATCCCCGTCCTAAATCAGTATTGGTAGTATGAAAGCCCCTAAATCACTGAATGACGGGTACAGGAACTTCATTCAGAATCTTCCGCATAATGTGCATTCCAGTAATTCCACGAATCTTTGCTTCTGGTTTCAGGACAATTCGGTGGCTAACGACTTGAAGTGCAACGCCTTTAATGTCGTCAGGGATAACGTAGTCACGTCCATCAATTGCGGCTGCCGCACGGCCAGTCTTGAATAGTGACTGACTGGCTCGAGGCGATGCGCCGGTGATTACTCGATGGTCTTCACGAGAACGCTGGACAACTTCGACAATATAGGATAGGATTGCAGGGTCAATATGGACTTCTTCAAGTGCTTTTTGCATGGCTACTACCTTCTTTGGAGAGGTAATCTGCTCGACATCGTGGTCGTCCTTACCGCGCATCTTTCGGCGTGCTAGGATTGCCTTTTCTTCCTGACGATTTGGATATCCCATACTCATCTTCATCAAGAAACGATCCATTTGTGCTTCAGGTAGTGGATAGGTTCCTTCTTGTTCAATCGGATTTTGAGTAGCGAGAGTCACGAAAGGTGCGGGAAGCTTGTGTGTGATGCCTTCGATAGTAACTTGTTTCTCTTCCATTGCTTCAAGGAGAGCAGCCTGTGTCTTTGGAGGTGCACGGTTGATTTCGTCAGCAAGGAGAAGGTTAGCAAATAGTGGCCCTGGTCGAAGTTTGAATTCACCCGCTTGTTGATCATACATGTAGGTGCCCATGATATCTGAGGGGAGTAGATCCGGAGTAAATTGCACACGCTTGAATTTACAGCCGAGTGCACGCGCGAAGGTGTTTGCGAGCATTGTTTTTCCAAGTCCAGGAAAATCTTCGAGAAGCATATTTCCGTTAGACAAGATACCGATACTTACACGTCGCAGGTTCTCTTGTTTACCAATAATAACCTTGGAAACCTCATTCATTAGAGCATTTGAGATATCACTCACAACACGAACGACTTCTCGTCCGCGGCCTCCTCCTCCTGAATATTCTGAGACCATTCAATCACCTTCAACAGACCACAAACCCCATCCTGAACTACTTCAAGGTTCGGCGTTCCCGTACGTGGCCTAGAGCCCCCATCTAGGAGTTTCAGGATTCCGTCGATGCATCATTATAATCTCTTCAAGAATTTCTTTTTCCATTGCACTCAAATCTCTTTTTCTAAGGATTCGAACGTGAGTCTCTGGAACTGAGACGAGTAAGACATCACCTTTATCGATTTGTCTACCAACGGTTACGTGGGTCGCCTCCATTGCTTCTTCGCCAGGACGTTTTACTGCACCATCGATGGCAATAGCAACTTCATCTCCTTGAATAGCTTCTTTTTGGTTATCTTGTCCCTTCTTAATCGATTTTACTTGGCCAATTTGTATACCGTCTTTCATCAAACGCTGGCCAATATGAAGTCGCCCACCTAGAATTCTCACGCCGATGACCGCTGGTTTAGATGCCCGGAAAGTATGGTCTGGAAGAAAGAGGAGCCTTCCAGGGTGAACGACCATTTCGCGCTCCTCTTTTTCTTTCTCAGCGAGTACATTTTCTCGCCATTCCTCATATTGTTCCATGATATGATAAACGATTTCTCCCCCAATGAGGTGGATATCTGAACTTGGTTTCTCTATTTCTTTAATCGCATCTGGAAGCGCATTAGTGCTGAAAGCGAGGATTACACGTTCCTCTCGTTCTTTCCCCACTTCGGCTATACGAACATCTCTTCGAGTTATCTTACCTACACTTGCGGCACGGATGGAAATACCACGTTCTCCAAGTTCAAAGGCCAGTGCTTCAAGACCGCCGAGGGTGTCAGCTTTGATACAGACGCCATTGTCTTTGAGATCAATACTGAGAGTTGACTCTTCCTTCGCTTTCATCCAAGCTTCCTCTGCCTCCTCTTCAGTATTCACAACATGGAGAGTTGTACCAGCAAGAACATCATCTAGATCGACTGCACTGACTTTTACGCCTGCTGCTGCGTGGACTCGATCGACAGGGTCCCATCGATCTCCAGCATCTCTCATCTCAGTCATGCCTCTAGGTGAGAACATTCCTCGGACTTTCGTTCGTTTAGGCCCACTCTCTGTAGCGACGATTATCTCATCACCCTTACTAATTGAGCCCTTAGAGAGTATGATGTCGAGGGTCTTACCCAGACCCCGTTCTTCCTTAACTTCCAAGATAGTCGCTGTGCCGCTACCGTCTACATCGGTCAACTGCGATTCAAGATATCTTTCAGCTAAACCGATTACGACTGCAAGTAGATCTTGAATTCCTTCTCCTTCTTTGGCAGAGCATGGCACCATCGCGATAGTGTTAGTGAAATCTGTGACACGATCGTAACGTTCGGCATTGAAGCCATTCTCACCTAGTTCTGCAACTAATTTCCAATGCTTTTCTTCAAGATATCCGATGACGTCGCTGGATTGTTCTCGTAGGGATTTTGCGGTAGATCGTCCGCTCTCAGCACTCCATCCGTACAGACGATCAACCTTGTTCATTGCAATGATGAAAGGAGTCTTAGATTCACGAAGAATACGTATTGATTCAATTGTCTGAGGCTTGCATCCATCCATTACATCGATGACGAGAATTGCAATATCTGCCAAGGCACCACCACGAGTTCTCAATGAGGTGAAAGAATGGTGTCCTGGAGTGTCAATGAAGAGTAGTCCTGGAGATAGAAACTCCTTCCCTTGTAATAGGGGCCCACAAATTTTGTTCAGGATTTCTGCAGGAACTTCAGTAGCACCGATGTGCTGAGTAATACCTCCTGCTTCACGAGCCATTACGGAACCTTGAGAACGTGTTCCTAGGTTTCGGATATGATCCAACAAGGAGGTTTTTCCATGATCTACATGACCGAGGACAGCGACAATCGGTTGACGTCGTCCATCCACACCATCACGCTCCCTCACTCGTAGATCCACTGTTCGATATCTGGCTTCCATTCCATGGTTCCTTCAGGGAACCATAGAGCTAATTCACTTGACGCAGTGTCTTCACCATCACTACCGTGGATTAGATTGAATCCTATATCCATACCATAATCGCCACGGATTGTACCGGGTGCTGCTTCTCTACCATTGGTTGGACCGATAATGGAGCGTGCTACACTAATGGCATCTACGCCTGACCAAGCCATGGCGACTACGGGTCCAGAGGTGATGAATGAGATTAGACCTGAATAGAAAGGGCGTTCTTTGTGCACTTCATAGTGGGTCTCAGCGAGTTGTTCTGAGGGGATTAATCCACGTAGGCCTACCAATCGAAGTCCTTTACGCTCAAATCTTTGGATAATCTCACCTACAAGGCCTCTTTGGACGCCGTCAGGCTTCACCATAACAAAGGTGGTCTGTATGTCGGACATGACTCGCCGACTGGATGGGTGTATTTCAACCGATACCTATTCTTCGTCATCAAGAACTCTGGGATTTTCTCTGTGAAGTAATAATCCGGTTATTATGCAAAATACCCCAGAAATACAGTACGTCCCATACATTGCTTCAGGAACGGGGGCGTCCCCAGAATTTCCTAATCCAGCGGCTGCTTGGTATGCAAAGTCAACAATGGTAAGACCAATGAAAAGAATCCCTGCAACTGTGAAGAGATTAGACCAACCCATCTCGAAACATCCAGTGAAAATTCGTAATCACTTGATGCCGCCCTTGACGTAGTGGCGAGTCCACTTTACGCGTCTAGGATTACGCTTTGTTTTGAGATGATTCTTCCGGGATTTACTATCCTTGAACCAGAGAACTGAACCGTCTCTCTTGACGAACATCATTCCTGTTCCAGGTTCGATCTCTTCTCCAGAGAAACTGCATGTGTGAGTATCTGGCATATCTTCTCACCTCAGCGGGCATTCAGCCTCTTAGCCTCTCGACCAGTATCACGTAGCATCAGGACGTCACCAAGACGAACAGGTCCGAGCACGTTGCGAGTAATAATGCGGCCAACGTCGCGAGGGTTAGGTGCATCATTGACACGAACCTTGACCTGAGTGGCTTCACCACGCATTCCAGTTCGGCCGACAATCTCTACGACCTCAGCAGGCCATGATTCCACAGCCATTTCATCTCCTCCTTTATGCAGCCAATGTTGTGGCCTGATCTTTCACAGATTGGAATCGGTCAGTTGCGTCTCGGCCAACTTCAAGAATTGCAATTGCAGCGGTCTTGGTGCCTGATGCCATACCTGCATATTCGGCCAGATACTCTTGGCTGTCTACGTAGATGAACGGAATGCCCTTTTCTTTGCAAATTTGTGGAATGTGTGCTAGGAGTTCGGGGGGGTTAACATCCTCTGCCATAACTACCATCTGAGCAGTTTGGCGTTCAGCACACTTAGTGACCTCATTTGCCCCTTTCTTGACGACGCCATGTCCCTCCTTGCCAACGAGCTTTACTAGCTCAAAGACACTGTCTCGGACGTCTTGTGGTGTTTCGAATGCGATGTGCTCAGTCATTGGGTCTACCTCTTGTGCATCCGCTGCGGTGGAAGGACTCGATATAAACACATTGGACTCATAGAGACACTCTGCTCACCAAGTCGAGATTTATTGGGCAACTATCTCAGGAGATATTCGTTCAATCAATCGCTCGACTCCTCTGGATAGGGCTTCTGCTGCAGAGACATTTGCCCTAGGGTTAGGCAACGAATCAGTGGAATGGACGCCATCAACGTGATTTCCAAGCCGATGAATTGCTCCCCCGGTGAACAAGCCATGAGTACAGGCCGCATGAACTTCTTTCGCTCCCTGGCGACGAAGCGCATCCGATGCGCGACAGATAGTACCTCCTGTGCTGATCATATCATCGACAATTGCCACAATACGTCCTTCGACATCCAGATCCTTCGGAGTATGCTCAATAGTGTGTGCATCAATACGTTTCTTCTCGAGATATGAAAAGGGAACATCAATTGCGGTTGCCACGCTTGAAGCACGATCTATCGCTCCTTTGTCGGGGCTGAGTATGAAATCAGGTTGAACATGTTCTCTCAAGTGTTCAGCAATTTCAGGCATAGCGCTAACAAGTTCTACCGGGACCTCCATATTATCCATGGCTTCAGGAGCATGGATATCGAGAACCACAATACCATCACAATGGGCTGCGAATGTGCGTGCTAAGAATTTAGCAGAGATTGCTTCTCCTGCCATAAATCGCTTATCTTGACGTGAATACCCATAGTATGGGATAATTAAGAAAATGCCTGGGCCAACGTCTACTTCCTTGACTTCTCCTCCTTTTAGACTAGACATCTCTCCGGAACGGACATCACGAATAGCATCGAGTAGGAAGAGAGTTTCAAGGATTGCAGAATCGGGAAAAGTCGTCGAGACCAAAGCAACAGGTCCACTTCGAACGGAATCGAGACAGTCATCCGGTACACGGACATATCCTTCAGTATCAGGAAATCTTCGGGTTTCCAAATTCAGATGTTTCCATCCTAGAGATTTTGCGAGAGCATTCGCGAGTCCACTATCGCCTGATCCCGACGTGACGACTCCGTCCATAGTGGCTCCTGACATCTGTCGTTCATGGGCATTCCGATGATATGGAGAGTGGGCGAGGCAGGATTTGAACCTGCGACCTCCCGGTTATCAGCCGGGTGCTCGAACCAAGCTAAGCTACCCGCCCTGGGGTATAGTTCGCCGAACCGCCTTAATGGTTAAAGCGTGACGGTCACTCATTCTTCGACTTCAAGGCCATTTAGCCTGGCGTAAGAAGTGAGAGCTACAACACGATCTAAAGTCGAAGATAGAATTACTTCGTCGAGTCGTGAAGTTGTCTTACTGAACTGATCTACTGGAATCAGAATCTTTTCTGGTAATCCCATTCTAGAACTAACTCTTGGTAGTAGTTTCACGATTACTCCTTTGAAAGTCCGCTTTACCTTTTGGAGATCGACAACAACTCCAATTTCGTTACTGTCGTTGTCCATCACTGCTCGGCCGAGCATCTCATCGGGCGCGTATAGCCCTTCTTCGATACGGATTGTATTCCTCCATCTTCGCTGTAGTTCTCTCATTGACTTAGAGATGCGAATCGTTCCATCCGGTTGTAGACTGTGAATCAATTCCTTCGCAAGTGGAGCGCTAAATGCTGGCTTGCGCATGTATTCCTGAGCTACTTCAGGCATTACATCCAATCGAAGTGAGCGAACATGGTCGGGGCGTGGATTGAATCTTTGGCCCTTCACTGTGCCAACTAGTTTGCCTCCTACGTACACTTCTCGATCAATCAATTGTTCTATTTTGTATTCGTCCGTCATTTCCTTTTCACCTTCATGCGTTTGTGCTTCCCATCCACTTCTCGCTGGTATGTCGTGATTCAAACGGCATATAAAAGAATCGGAATATGAAAGCGGATAATCTAATTGAAAAATACTAGAAAATTAGTTATTTTCAATTGAAAAACGTCTTCATTTGCATATTTTATCCGCCCTTGAACTAATTTAATTACGAGTTGAATTATAATCAATTATATTTGAAAATCCAATTGAATTAAGTGTAATTTGGTGGATTTTAGAGATTTTCCTTGTCTCGATTCATGATCGATTCTCTTAGTATTTTCAAAATAGTCAATTCCACCTATTTTTCAATTGAAAATTCAGTTGATTTATCGATTTATCTCATTTGCTAGATTGTAGGTTACCACGTACATGATTTGGTAACCTTGATTTGGGGTCCAGTATGAAGCATGGGCATGGGATACGGCGACTTACCCGACGATGAGGTTCCACAAACGCCGCTGGGTATTCTCCATATGCTTCGCGAAGAAAGTGGCAATCATGTCCCATTGACTATTGGACTTGAGGATGAACGGATACTACAGTTCTGTGATTCGGATCCGAAACTTGTACAGGCTATTGAGGAAGCCAGAGAACAACATTATTCTCTATGCTCCAGAGGGTTCAATCAAGGAGGAATAGATGGTAGTCCATCAGTTTTGGAGATAGAAGAATCAGAGCAAATACGAATTCTTCAATCTAAGTTCGTAAATTTCTATTCTCCTGCTACAATTAATCCGTATGTTGCTTTAGCAGCCCGAGGTCCTTGGATTGTAACCTCCAAAGGTGCAGTTGTCCATGATAATGGGGGTTATGGAATGCTGGGTTTTGGGCATGGTCCAGAAGAAGTAATGGGAGCTATGGGGGAAAATTGGGTAATGGCTAATGTCATGACTCCGTCTTTCAGCCAGTACACGCTTTCTATGATGCTTGAGAGAGAACTTGGCCATACTCGTGGTTCTTGTCCTTTCACTAGTTTCATCTGTATGAATAGCGGTTCAGAATCAGTTACTGTTGCATTGAGAATTGCTGATGTTAATGCTCGAATTCATACTGACTCAGGTGGCAGATACGAAGGGCGGAGGATTGTCATGTTGGCAATAGAGGAAGCATTCCATGGTCGAACAGATCGCCCTGCTCAGATATCTCATTCGTGCAAAGGAAAATACGATGATCGACTGGCTACCTTCAGGGATAGGGACAATCTCCTTCTTGTTCCTGCTAACGACATTTCTGCACTTCAGAAAGTATTCGCTCGTGCAGATGCTGAAGGTTTCTTCATCGAAGTGATGGCCATCGAACCTGTCCAGGGTGAAGGTAATCCAGGTCAATGTGTTACCCGTGAATTCTACGATGAGGCACGTCGTCTGACGATGGAACATGGTAGCATGTTGTTGGTGGATTCCATTCAAGCTGGTATCCGAGGTCAGGGTTGCCTATCCATCATCGATTACGAGGGATTCCAAGACGCTGAGGCACCGGACTTTGAAACTTGGTCTAAAGCTTTGAATGCTGGACAGTATCCGTTATCTGTTCTCGGTATGACGCCCCGTTCTGCAGAGTTGTATGTTGTTGGTATTTATGGAAATACGATGACGACGAATCCTCGTGCTCTGGAGACTGCTGTATCCGTACTTCGGCAGATGACACCCGAACTGCGTCAAAATATCCGGGAACGAGGTAATCAACTCGTTGCCGGTCTCTGTAAAATCCAGGATGAAATGCCAGATGTAATCTTGAAAGTTCAGGGAACTGGGCTGCTTTGTTGTGCTGAGTTGAACCCGGAGACACATCAGGTAGTTGGCTTTGGCGAAGTTGAAGAGACCTGTCGGAAGATGGGGCTTGGAATTATCCACGGTGGTCAGAACGCTTTGCGATTTACTCCGCATTTTCGAATCACTGAGGAGGAAGTTAATCTCGTCATTGACCTTGTTCGTGCTGCTTTAATCCGCCACACTGAGGCTTCTTCTTGATGAGGCGATGTCTTGCCATCCCTCAAAGTGAATCGAGTTGACGTCTATACTCCAGGAGAAAAGGATCTACTCAATTCATGGGTTCGGAAAATAATCAGTAACGGGAATGTCGAGCCAGATTCAAGGATTCGTTACTGGGTCCATATCAGAGATGTTGAGCGAGCCGAAAATGAGTTACATGCGCATAATGAGTATGGAGAATACACCATATGTGGTCGTAGAGCTTGGAGTCAACAAATGGTAATCTCTGAGATTCGTCTACTATGGAATCGATATAGTGCTTCCATTGAAGGTACACATACAGCCGAAACATTGGGTGAAATCCCATCGCCTGCAGCATCATCGGTGAATGGTCGTGCGGAACGTCCAGATTTAGCCCCACTTCATGAGGCTCTTCTTCGATGTGGGAGTGATGGCTGGAGGCCTCTTACGTCAATACGAGTGGGAATCATGGAATGTATCGCATTTGCAGAGACGACATTTTGATTGAATTCAAAATAGATCTGCCCCGATAAGTGGTAGTAGAACAGAAGCTTCCCCTTCCACTGTTACATGCGGTGCATCAGGTCGAATTTTGCCCCAAGAGATAGCTTCTCTAGTACGAGCACCCGACAATGAACCATCAAACTCTGGTGCAGTCGTAATTCCTACTGCTGAATCTAAACCATCTCTGTACTGATTCCACCAGATTACATGATGTTTCGAGATTCCTCCTCCAATCATGAGTGCATGTGAGCGTTCTGCAGTCCATGTTAGATCTGAGAGAATTTGTTCATCAGCGAGGAAATCTATCATGAAATTGGGAGATTTTTGCCGATGCATGAATAGTTGAGCTCCGATACTTCCATCTGAGAGGCCCGGAATTACTACAGGAATACGATGTTTAGCAACTTGGTGTAGAAAAGAGGTTTCGTCTTCAATGCGATCGCCAAACGCCCAACAGAGTTCTACAGAACCGAATCCTAGCCAGGGATTATCTGGATTCAATGCTTTACGTTCCTCTTCAATTTCTTCGAGCCAGGGGAGGATAATGGGTTCAAGGATTTCACCATAACATTCGTTGGGTACAATGACATTTCCTAGGCGATTCAAGCCGACATTACCTAGAAGGATATCGTCCAAATCAAAGGAGCCATGGTAGTAATCTCGGAATGTTCGTGCAATGTCGTGATCAAGTGTACCGCAGGTTGTGCTAATCACATTGAATGCACGACTTCTGATTGCTTCATGGAAGAAACCACGTGTACCGGTAGCCATTAGGCACGCTGGGAATGAGAGCCAGTTGAGGACCTTATTTTCGCTTCCTGAAGCCTTTATGTCCGAGATTGCATTTTGTAGAATATTACGTGCTTGAATGAGTTTAGTTGCGGTAAAACCTCCAGCTGACTCCATCTGACGTAGAAGGTCAGAAATCGTTTCCGTAGAGCGTAAATCATAATCTTGGACAGGCCGGTTAAAATCATCTCGTTTGTAGGCCATGTGCCCTTGAGGGTTCGAACCCGCCTATCGTCTATCCGTCGAAGTATTGATTAAAAATTCAATTGTAAAATTCATTTTCTAATTGTAAAATTCTATCTCGAATCTGAGCTGCCCGTTCAAACTCTAGTCGAGCCGCTGCTGTCCTCATTTCCTTCTGCAATCGCTCAATTAGTCGAAGAACATCATCTCTATCACTTTCTTCGATTTCTTGATTGACTCCGAGGGCCTCCGCTCCGGTTTGGGCCCAAATCGGTTGACTGATGTTGGAGAGGATAGAATCTTCATATTCGTTCCAGGTGCCTACGCCCAAATCGAAACGCTTCACAATATCCCTCGATCCACCACGTCCTCCAGTTCGTGAACCAACCATCCTTTTACCTCCACTTGTCCCTTTACCAACAGTATTTGAGAGCAGACCTTCTACTTCTTGACCCATCACTGGGAGAGCTTTCTGAATCGTTGTAGGGATAATTCCGTTTTCATCATTGTATGCCTCCTGTTTTTTACGCCGTTCCAAAGTCTGTTCAATGGAGGCTTGCATCGAAGGGCTTACTGAGTCAGAATAGAGAATAACTCTCCCATTCTCGTTTCTTGCAGCCCTTCCGATAGTCTGCAAAAGGCTCCGTTCATTTCTAAGAAAACCTTCACGATCAGCATCGAAGATTGCAACAAGACTTACCTCTGGAATATCGAGACCTTCTCGGAGGAGGTTAATCCCTACAATAACATCGATATGGCCAATCCGGAGAGCTTTGATTATCTCAGATCTCTCGATTGTTCCAATTTCGCTGTGGAGGTAGTGGGCTTTGATTCCCATGCGTTGAAGATAGTCTGCGACTTCTTCTGCGAATTTGATAGTCAATACTGTGACTAACACACGTTCATCATTCCCTACACATTCATTGATTTCATCTAGAAGATCTTGAACCTGGCCTTCAGTGGGTCGGACTTCAATTCTAGGATCAAGGAGACCAGTGGGCCTAATTTCCATCCGAACTACGCCATCAATTTCGCGTAATGTATCTCTCATACTTGCTGAACGTTTCTTTTTTACATCAGAATCGATAGCACCACCCCCACTAGGGACATGTTCTAGTCCAGCTGGAATTTTCTGTTCAGTTACCTCTGCAAGGTGTCGTAACTCACGTTCTCCTGGTGTCGCAGAGACGTACATCATCTGTGGGACAAGGTTTTGAAATTCATCAATACGAAGGGGCCTATTGTCATAGGCAGAAGGTAGTCGAAATCCGTGTTCGATGAGGTTACGCTTCCTAGATCGATCCCCAGCATGCATTCCTCCCAGTTGAGGTAGTGTAACATGACTTTCGTCCATGATTACAAGGTATTGTTCAGGGTTGCCATGGAAGGTATTTGCACAAGCAGCCATGAAGTCGAATAAGCAATATGGTCGCTCTCCGACATCTCGTCCGTCGAAATGTCGACTATAGTTTTCAATGCCTTTACACGTACCTATCTCTTTGAGGAGTTCGAGGTCATAATCTGTTCGTGTAGCAATACGGTGGGATTCGAGTTCCATGTTTCTCTTACGGAACCATTTCTCTCGACTATCTCTCTCATCTTCGATATCTTCGAGTGCTCGGCTAAATGATCCCTCTGCTGTGATATAGAATTCCTTGGGGTGAATCCAAGCCTCCTCGATCTCGTCGAGAGGTTCGAAACTGATTGCTTCGCAAATCTGAATTCTTTCGATACCATCTAATCCAAATCGGACTCTAATTGGATCGTCGCGACTTGGCATCCAAATATCTAGAATTTCTCCACGGAGGCGAATGTCACCTCGATTGAAGTCGGAACCACTCACACGTCCATAATGGAGTGCAACTAACTCTCGTACAACATCCATTGGTTCAACAGATTGGCCAACAAATATCCTAAGATGATGTTGTAGGAATGTTTCAGGCGGATTCAATCCATAGATTGTGGATACTGTTCCGACTACAACTACATCTGAACGAGTAACTAATGATGCCACTGTAGAGAATCGTTCCTGTTCTATACGTTCGTTCATTTGTAGTTCTTTGTCGATATAGAGGTCTCGACCTGGGATGTAAGCTTCAGGCTGATAGTAGTCGTAGTGGCTTACGAAGTACTCCACAGCATTGGAGGGGAATAAGCTGGACATTTCTTGCCAGAGTTGGCGTGCTAGTGTCTTGTTATGGCTGAGTACGAGTGTGGGAATCTGAAGCTGTTGAATGATGTTTGCCATTGCGAATGTTTTTCCTGATCCAGTAACGCCGAGGAGGATACATCGTTCTTGCCCATTTTCCAATTGAGAAATAATTTCTTCAATTGCTTTTTCTTGGTCTCCAGAGGGCTTGTAATCTGCTTCAAGTCTAAATGGGATCGTATTTGCAATGGCTCGCTCTCCGATGGCCTTGGATAGGTCGTAGTGATCAACATCCATAGTGAGACCTCAGGGGAGAAATAGGCCACCATTGACATGCAATATCGCACCAGTCATGTAAGATGAATTTGGCCCGCAAAGGAAGGAGACTACACCTGCAACATCATCAGGGGTACCGAGACGCCCCATTGGGATTTGTTTCAATCTCTCCTTTCTTTTTTGTCTGTCATCTCCTGAGAGAATATCTGTGTCGATAGCACCTGGAGCAATGATATTCACTCGTTGTCCAGAGTTTGCGATATCAATGGCAAGACTTCGAGCCCATGCGTGTAATGCTCCTTTGGACGCAGCATAATGAGCGCCATGGGGGCTACCTCTGATTCCTAATTGACTGCCAATAGCCACGATAGATGCTTTCTTAGACAAGTATTTCGAAAGAGCAGTATATACTGCGACAGCCCCTCGAAAGTTAACATCCATTGTTTCCTGTAAATCATTCATTGTGAGTTCACGCGCTGGACTTCGATGATACATACCGTGGTTCAAGACTAGGGCGTCTACTCCATCTTGCATCCACGGATGGTCAGCAAGAATGAACACCTCATCAGTACGTCCACAATCGACTTTGACAGCAACACAATCTACACCATCCTGTCTTAGTTTTGAGATAACTGATTCAGCGGATTGAGAATCATTATTGTAAGTTAGGAGAATTCGGTATCCATCTGCTGCTAAACTCTCTGAGATTGCGGCTCCGATTCCTTTCCCGCCACCAGTAATTACTGCTAATTTCATCTCGTCACCTCTGTTTCAATACAGCAACTATTCTCAGGTTGTATCAAAATGATGGGAATCAGTAGAATCCACCCAGTTAGCATTGATGTACGGAATAAGACGGCCTGAAAGTTCGCAAAGCGTTCGCGAGCAAGTATCACTCCAATATTTGCCAAAGCCATTCCTGCAGAAGCTGCGAGGAACCAAATCTCATCCATGGGATTTGAGATTGCAAAGCAAGCGAACCATAGTAGAGATAACTGTACGGAAGTTCGTGTTGTTGTTTCTTCACTGAATCTCACTGGAAAGGAATGTACCCCATTCTTACGATCACTTTCGATATCCATCCGTGCGTAGTTGATATCGAATGTAGTAATCCAGAGAGCTACTCCTAGGGAGATTGGCAGGATTGTAGGCAGCCATAGTAACTCAGTATTAGTTTCAAACATACCTGTGATTGCACTCCATCCGTGCACATCTCCCGCAACAGCTACCCATGCGCCTGCAGGAGCAAGACCGAGGCAAAGGCCAAGCCAAAGATGACATAGCCAAGTGAATCTCTTGGTATACGGGTAGATTACGAAAGCGAGAACAGGTAGCCATGCCATCATGAGTGCAACATGATTCAACATCCAAGCGCCGAGAAGAAGCATTAGTAGGAAGATTGTAGCAAGAGACCAAGCAGTCTGTAGGTTCATCCTCCCGGAGGCGAGATGTCGTTTTTCAGTTCGAGGATTTGCTGCATCTATTTCTCGATCAATGATTCGATTTAATGCCATAGCGAGTCCACGTGCCCCAATTGCGGCTATCAGAATCCAGAAGAGATCTATCTGTATCCAGCCAAATGTTGAACTGAGGTCATTAACGAACTGATTGTATGCAATTATGTATCCAATCAGCACAAAAGGTAGTGAGAAAAGAGTATGCTCCACTTTGATGAAGGATAAGATTGCACGAATATCCATTGATAATCTACCTCATTTCAGGATATGATTTGGCCAGTTTCTAACACCGAGTCCATCTTCTGCGATACTTCGTCGAACTCGTTCCATCATTGCAGGATCGTGCAGAGTAGTAGCTGGCCATCGGCGAGCAGGCACGGGTCCGTCATTCGATGGTATGGGCGTAGTGGCATCCCAGGCAACCCGGGCTTTACCAACGTCGAAATGTAGACCTCGATCGACATCAAATCGAGCGAAGAGTTGCCAGAGAAGCCGTCTTCGTGTGCCAATCTCATGTAAGTCTAAATCATCATCCGTAATGAATAACCATCGTAACATCTTTGAATTTGGCAATTGCCAAATTGAATCTATCAATTGAGAAATATGTTTTCTTTGATTGGCTGCAGCTTCTTCATTTCGTCCAATCATTCCAGTTTTTGGATTTGGACTTCCTTCTATTCTTGTGGTGACAACAAGCATACTTGGACGTAGCAGGCGAGCATCTGCGACGTTTTCTATGGCTTGCACTGAATCTAGGAATCCATCTGGAACGCCTGGAGGTTTACCTTCACCTCTACGCCAGCCAGGTGATGCCTTTGTAGGCGAACCTTCAGGTCCATCTTTTCCACTACGTGGGTCAGCATCTACAATTCTACTAGCATCAATCAAAATCTTGCTCTGAACATTTTCGTATGGAGTTGCAGGATCTAATGAATCACCAACCATGCCCTCGATGACAAGTATATCCTCTCTTGGATCTACGTTGTTGTTTAGTGCGTCAAGGAGCAATTCTAGATTCTTTGTATTGTGATCGGAATCAACTGCAACAATTGTCTTCAAGAACATCATCTGTCCAGCCCCAAGAAGTCCCATGGCTGTCTTTCTAGCTTGGCGAGGATACCTTTGTTTTGATGCCACAATTGCGAGATTATGGAACCCAGTTTCCAGGGGTAGGTGAACTCCAACAACATCGCGGTGTTGGAATCGGAGTACTGGAGTAAACTGACTACCGATTGCTTCCCCGATGTAACCATCCTCCATTGGTGGTAGACCTACAATTGTTGCAGGGAGCATGGCGTTCTTTCTGTGGGTGATTGCAGTTACTTTTAGCACAGGGTATTGCCCAGTTAGTGAATAGAATCCAAAATGATCTCCAAATGGCCCCTCTTGCTTTGTTTCACCGGGTTCAACATAACCTTCTATGACGATATCTGCATCTGCAGGCACCATCAAATCTTGAGTCAATGCCTTTGCTATACGGAGTCGACGTCGTCCCAAGAATCCAGCAAACATGTATTCTTCTAGATTGTCTGGAAGGGGCGCAACTGCAGAGAAGATGAGTTCAGGTGGACCTCCAATACAAATCGCAACCGGCATTCGTCCATTCTCGTGAGCTGCAGCGTGATCTGCACCATGTTTGTGAATTTGCCAATGTAGGCCAACTTCGATGGGTCCATGCACTTGCCCTCGATACATTCCGAGGTTATGTTCGCCACTTTGTGGGTCCTTAGTCACAACTAATGGGAGGGTGATATACCGTCCTCCATCCATTGGCCAAGTTTTTGGAATGGGTAGTTTCGTAACATCCGCAGGTTCCATCACAACTTCTTGACATCGACCTCTACGCACTTTCTTTGGAGGAAGGCTGAGTGCATCAAGGGCCAGCGGAAATCCTTTCCATGGCCGTTTTACATATGTCCCTATATCGGGCTTCATCAATGATACTAGACGGTCTCCTATCTCGGTATCTCCAGTGACACCGAGAGCCTTCCGAGTTCGTTTTTCTGTACCGAAGAGATTCATCACCAAAGGAATCTCGGCAATCGACCCATCAGGTAGCCTTGGCTGTTCGAATACAACTGCAGGCCCATCTGACTTGACTAGTAGGTCAGCAATGCATCCAGCTTCGAGTTCAACGTCCACTGGACGTTGGATTCGAACCAGCTCTCCTGCTGCCTCAAGTGACTTGACGTATCGTGACAGGTTTCGCCAAGCCATGCCCGTCGGTTGGGACGGGAGCATGAGAAGGTTCGCACGAGACCACGGCGACTAGTTGATGACCCGAGACGTCCCTAGCCACCAATATGGTAACACAATGCGATGTGCTGGTTGTAGGAGCGGGCCCCGGCGGTGGGTCCGCAGCTCTTCATGCTGCACGTGCCGGATTGAAGGTCATGTTAATCGAGGATCATGCAGAAATTGGGACTCCTGTTCACTGTGGTGAATGTATCTCAGATGTCGCCGTTGCGAACTTGAATCTGAGCCTCCCTGATTCTGTAATCAGCAAGCGTGTCCATGGAATCCGAGTAATATTCCCCGATGGTACAAAGAAACGGCTCACAGAACATGGATATGTCCTTGAGAAGCACCTCTTTGAGCAATGGCTTGCAGATGAGGCTGTTTCTGCCGGAGCCACATTGCATCTAGGTAATCGATTGCGAACTATGGAGCGTATGGAAAATGATGGAAAGTTCGTTGGATATCGTTGTGAAGGTAAGGGTGACGTATTCCCAATTGAAACTCGAATAGTCATCGATGCTTCAGGGGTTGCTGGAGTATGTTCAAAGCTGCTTAAACTCAACAGTCATCCAAAGGTCATTGCAGGTATGCAATATGAGATGCTTGAGGTTCCTACTGATGATTATCTGGATTTCTACATCTGGCCTCAATATGCTGAGAAAGGATATCTTTGGATGATTCCAAAGTGTGATGGTCGTGCGAATGTCGGCTTAGTTACTGAGGATCGTAAAGGTGCAGTGAGTGAATTAGACCGTTTTATTGCGGATACTGAGTTTAACAATCTGGAAATTGCTAACCCAGCTTGGCGATCGGATAGTCGAAAGATTCGAGGTTTTGGCGGAACTATCCCAATTTCTGGTCCACATGAACGTACGTATACCGATGGAGTCATTCTGGTAGGTGACGCCGCTGGATTCACATCACCTCTCTTTGAAGGTGGATCTCATCTTGCATTGAAGTCCGCTCAATTTGCTGCTCTCACGGCCGCTGAAGCGATTGCAGCCGATGATGTAACTGAAGCATCTCTTTCTTCTTATTCGGAACGATGGAAGGCTGAGTTTCCTCCATACCACAAGATTCTGCGAGGGAAGAACGCACTGTACGCACTTAGTGACCGGGACATGTCAATAATGGGGCGTTGTTTTCCTGAAGAAATGGGCAATATGGGTGTGCTAGGGAAAGCTATGGTAGGATTCCGCCTCTTATTCCGACGTCCTTGGCTTTACTTTCGTGGTATTGTCCCGGCAATGCTTGCTTTTGGATACAGCCGAGCGAAGCACTACGGTTGGTGACTCTTACGCCGATGCCCTATTGAGTCGTGGCAACACATGGCGTAATGGGTTCAGAGATGTGGTTGGATGCCGTCCTCATTGGTGGAGCCCTAGTTGCCACATGTCTCGCCATCCATCATGGGGTGACTAATCGTTCGCCTCATCCAAAGGAGTTCTGGATTCTCGGCATCCAATCACTTCCTTTCATTGTACTTATTTTCGCATTTATCATGGATTTTGATGCTATCAAATTGG
The DNA here is from genome assembly GCA_002712285.1 of Methanobacteriota archaeon. Lineage (GTDB taxonomy): Archaea > Thermoplasmatota > Poseidoniia > Poseidoniales > Thalassarchaeaceae > MGIIb-N2. The sequence goes on along the minus strand of PATC01000044.1, from coordinate 6,694 downwards.
TTCGCTCACATGGTTCTCCAAATTTGCCTCTGCATTACCGCGTTTCAGCTGCTTGGGCCGGTCGTGCTGGCCCACTTCTTCTCTGGGTAGCTTGGCTAGCATTAGTGCGACTTTGGTGGCGTAGGAGACCGGGTGATGCTTCGATAAAGAATAGATTAGGTTCCGGAGTAGTAGTGCATTTCTTGAGTCTGATGATTCTGTTTATTTCCCTTCTTTTACAGCCTTTCGAATTTGATCCTGATGCTACACGTCACGAGCTCAATGTGTACCTACAGACAGATTTGATGGTCATTCATCCACCGATCGTGTTTTCCTTCTATGCGTTGTGTTTACTGGTTGGATCAATCGCTCTTGAAGGAATGATTAACGGTTCTAAACATCGCTCGATTCATGAGGAGCAACTTCCGGCCGCAAGAGCTGCATTTTTCGCAGGCACTGTTGGTATTGGCCTTGGAGGATTGTGGGCTTACACGGTATTGGATTGGGGGGGATATTGGGCTTGGGATCCTGTTGAAACCGCATCTTTTCTTCCTTGGCTCACTGCTCTTCTAGTCATCCACGTTCGTATGACTCCCCGTCCTGATGGTCGAGAACCTGCCACAGAATGGGCACCTGCTCTTGGTTTATTGACCGGTGCACTTGCTATGCATTCTACATTAGTTACACGGGCAAATGGGGTTTGGGCGTCAGTGCATGCATTTGTCGTATCAGATACGGAGGCTACTCTACCTGATGATGCCTATCTGCGAGTTCTAAGTTTGTGGTCTGAAGGTGTCGAGGGTGTTGAGGTTCTCCTTGAATTCATGGTGATGTTGGTTCTTCTGGGTGCTGCAACTTGGCTTCTAGCACGTAATCAAGCGAAACGTGTTCGGCTTTCGGGTTCAGATACTCTCCTTGCTCGTCGTCCAGGTCTTGCATACGGAATTCTGATGGGAATTTCTGTAATTCATATCCGTTCAGGTTCTTTGTCAGTCGCTGTTATTGCTATTCCTATCCTATTCCTAATGATTCACGATAGAATCCATACGGTGCTCTGGTCCAGTGTGGGTGTAATCATCATGCTTTTCTCAAGATGGTCGTGGCATCTTGAAACGGTAGAAGCCGGTATAGGAATGCTACTGTTTCTACTGCCTTGGTTACTTGCACCTGAAGATGAGGCACCATCTCGACGACCAAATATTCGTCGATTGACTCTATTCATACCACTTGCAGGAGGCGGAGCCTTCCTTCTACTGACTTGGTTACTTTTACTTGCAGAAATTGATGGTCCATCTCCGGAAGCGCACGAGGCTTTCGGTGCTATTTTATTGGGATTATTAGCCGCTGGTCTTCTTTCCTATTCATTGCGGAGATCAAGCGTTAAACAACGCTGGTCTGTCCTTGGATTTGGACTCTTACTATCGATTTTTTCGGTATGGATAGGAAGTTCCTATTTGCCTTTGCCAGGTAATGCAGATCAGTTAATTGCAACATCGATTACTCGAGGCGATATTGCACGATTCCTGTTGGTTTGGTTAATCCTTGCTACATTTCCTGCTCTTGCTGAGCTCATCACAGAATTGAAGGCACGCTCCTCTGTATCTCCTAATCATCGACCTACCTTACTTCGACTTGCCTCACATGTTGCTCATGCAGGTATTCTGCTATTACTAATTGGCCATGTGCTTACCACTACGCTTGTTGATCGTGTCGACCCTAGTCATCAGGTAACCTTGATTCGTGATGAACCAGTTCAGCATGGAGATTTAATTTTCACCATGAAGAATATTGAAACATCAGTTCGAGGTGAGCCATTATTCGATGATCGCTTCAATATCGGTGATGCGTTCTTTGGAATTGTAATCGATGTTGAGGACACAGGCGGTAAATCTCTAGGAGAAGTTCGTCCAGGTGTACTCCGTTTCGATGCCGAGGATAGTGGTATTATCACTCCCCGTTCGGAAGTAGATCGCCTAGTTATGTGGGATGGAGATGTCATCATGATTCTCGATCTAAACCAGATGTCTCTAATCATGAATGATGCCATGTTTGGTGGTTTGGATGAAGTAGATAGGGTTCGATTAACCGTCTATGATTTACCGGGGAGTCATTTGGTTTGGATGGGTTGGTTGATGATAATTGTAGGCTCTATGATGACACTGACTAACAAAGGAGTCACTGCAAACGTATCTGATGAATCTGAGTAAAATTAGAAATCGGAACCTAATGGTACCTTTTGATTATTCAAGGGCCACTCTCATAAGGGTGAAGCAGGTCGCGCGGTCATCCCCTAAGGGAGGTAACAACCATGGAGAGCGGTTCTATCGTCCACATCGATTACGACCTCTACAACGCAGACACGGAGGATCTCATCGAGACAACCCGTCAACACGTTGCAGAGGAGCATGACAAAGCAGAGCCTGGGCGCACCTATTCTCCGCTTGTTACCGTGGTTGGAGATGGCCGCTTGATTGCTGGTTTTGAGGCACATTTACTCGAGGCTGAAGGCGACAAGGACTACAAATTCGATATCCCGCCTGCTGAAGCCTATGGTGAGCGTGATCCAAGTGCAATCGAGGTCATGAGTCTCCAACAATTATCTCGAGCAGTTAGCGATCCCGAGAGCCTTCAAATCGGTGGCATGGTTGAGATTGGTGGCCGTTCTGGGATTCTCAAGTCGTTCCGTTCGGGTAGAGCAAGTATCGACTTCAATCACGCATTGGCCGGTGTTACCTTACGTTACCAGTATCGTATCACAAAAGTCGTATCAGACCGTGCAGAGAAGGTTACAACCTTACTTGAGACGAATACAGGTCGAGAAGGTTTCGAATGCTCGTTCGAAGGCGATGACCTTACAATTACACTTCCTGAATTCGTTTCTTATGACCAGAACTGGGCATACACCAAGTTCGGATTGATTCGCACCCTCCGTGATCATGTTGGCGTCGAGACAATCATCTTCCGTGAGGTTCACGAACCTATGAAGGTCGAGGCTGAGGATGATAGTGTCAGTGACGAAGACCTTTCTTCGCTATCAGTAGCTGAACTCAAGGAACGTTGCAAGGCAGCTGGCTTGCCCGTTGGCGGAAAGAAAGCAGATTTGATTGAACGTCTTTCTTCTTCTTCTTCTGAAGAAGAATGATTTGCTACGTCTTGTCGTAACGGTCATCATACTGATGGGGTTAGAATTGATATGGATAGCATCCGAACAAGCGAGAGTTTGCCGGATGATCAATTGTCTTGGTGGGAGAAGGTATCCCTCTTGTGCCTCACAGTCATAATTTTAGTTACCCTGTCCGCCTTTATTTCTCAGGCCCTTTTGCCAGGTAATGCCTTACAAAGCATCCTAGATACTTACTTTCTTGATCCAATTCGTGCTGAAAGTTCAGCTGATGGGTCTTACAACCAGATTAACACCATGGCTTACAATGTCACATTAATCCTTAGCGTGATTTGCATTGGTGCAATAATGCGGTGGCTCAGGATGCCTGCAACGGAATGTACAATCCTTGCACTCACTCCATGGGTATTCTGGGCTGCTCTTGGCGAGGTTGTAGAGGATGCATCTCTTTTCGGAGATGACCTACAAGCTTGGTTCGTCTCACCAGGTATCCATTTCCAAGGTGCCCTCTGGGTAATTGCAACTGGTTGGCTATCGGTTGTAGCCTCTCGTGCAACTGATGGTGAGAGTCGTTCATGGGTTACAGGGATGTCCATTGGAATGGTTGCTTTTCAGGGGCTTCTTTTCCTAACCTCTCTCCAAGATGGACGAATTGATACACCCATGGAAGAGCACTTGAATCTCTGGCCAGTGGGTATTGCAGGCCTTCTAGCTACGTTATTCATTCTTGTATCTCATACTTTTATGGAACGTTGGACACCAGTTGAGCAAGGTCTCTTTCAAGTTGGTATAGGTGGTTGCCTAGTTCTGTATGGTTGCCTACATGCATATGCATCGATGATGTCTGGACTAGAGGTTTCTGGAGACCTTGCGACAATATTTGCGATTGATCGTAACCCTGAGATGCACCTTGAAGTTCTCTTTTGGACAATGGTTTTCCCGGCTATAATCCTCTTTTTCCCGATTGCTTACCTTTCTTTACCGGCACGTGAAAAACTTCGTCGCCGAGGAGTCCCAGTCCCGGGTCTTCTTCCGCCTAGCTTGTCTCTTTCATCTTACGAGAATGAGAAGACACAGTATCATGAGGATATGGAATCTCTGGCGGGGTTGGCTGTTCTTTCATCCCCAATTGTCTTCCTTGCAATCTATGGTCAAGCAGTCGATGGAATCGCTACGGGAATGGGCCTTGAGATCTATGGTTATTCAGAGAAGCACGTGCTCTCTGCCGCAGTTATCGAATTTTTTGGATCAGCCTATGGATTTACGATCCTCAAGGTTGCGCTCGGTTTCGTTGTTTGGTGGTTCTATGCACTTCAGCGATGGGAATATCGTTACCGTCATCTGCGAATCCTCATGGCACTCGCACTGATGACAGTCGGTCTTGCACCTGGTTTGAGAGACGCGTTCCGTATGGCTCTCGGTGTCTAATCTTCCCGCTTCATTGAAGTTCGGTCTTGCTCTGCGTGGGATTGTTCGCCATGGATGTCCTACCGACGCGCGTCAATAGTTCGGATGAGACATACTCTACTCGAGTGGCGCATAATGAAGCGCTAATTTCAGAACTTAGAGCAGCAATCGATCATGCTCATCTTGGTGGTGGAGAGAAGTATGTCGAACGACACCGTAGTCGCGGGAAAGCATTGGCAAGGGAGAGAATTGAGGCAATATGCGATCCAGGAACTCCCTTTCTTGAAACATCTCCACTTGCTGCTCATGGACTCTATGATGGCCGTGCAGTTTCTGCTGGAATCGTGACCGGTGTTGGTGTCGTTCATGGAAGAGAATGTATGTTCGTTGCGAATGATGCTACTGTGAAGGGAGGGTCATACTACCCGTTAACAGTCAAGAAACATATTCGTGCCCAAGAGATTGCTGAGGAGAATCATCTTCCTTGTATTTACCTAGTAGATAGTGGCGGGGCCTTCCTGCCCATGCAAGACGAGGTCTTCCCCGACAAAGGACACTTTGGACGAATTTTCCGAAACCAGGCTATGATGTCCGGAAAAGGCATTCCTCAGATTGCCGCCGTATGCGGCTCATGCACTGCAGGAGGTGCATATGTTCCTGCAATGTCGGATGAATCGATAATTGTCAAAGGTAATGGAACAATTTTCCTCGCAGGTCCACCGTTAGTGAAGGCAGCTACAGGAGAGGAGGTAACTGCCGAAGATCTCGGCGGGGCTGATGTCCACACGCGCCTTTCCGGTGTAGTAGATCATTTCGCTGAAGATGAACCTGAGGCGCTTCGCATGGTCAGAAATATTGTTGAAAATCTCAATACTGGGCCGAAGACACGTCTTGATGTTCAGGAACCAGAACCTCCACGTAATGACCCTGAGGAATTACTCGGCATTATTCCTGAGGACAATAGGTCACCATATGATGTTCGTGAGGTTATTTCACGTATCGTAGATGGTTCACGTTTCCATGAATTCAAACCCCGATATGGGACAAGTCTAGTTTGTGGTTTTGCTCGAATCCATGGATACCCTGTAGGGATTGTTGCTAACAACGGCATTTTGTTTTCAGAATCATCTCTAAAGGGTGCCCATTTTGTCGAACTTTGTGGCCAGCGTGGCATTCCATTGGTTTTCCTTCAGAATATTACTGGTTTCATGGTTGGTAGGGAGTATGAGGCTGGTGGGATAGCCAAAGATGGAGCAAAACTTGTTACAGCGGTTTCTTGCGTTCCAGTTCCAAAGTTTACAGTCATCATCGGGGGCTCTCATGGTGCAGGAAATTACGGAATGTGTGGAAGGGCGTATGACCCACGCTTCTTGTTTATGTGGCCTAATGCGCGTATCTCTGTGATGGGTGGTCCTCAGGCTGCACAGGTTCTGAGCACAGTAAAACAAGATCAGAGGGCGAGAGAAGGATTAGACCCTATGACGAAGGCAGAGGTCGATGCTTTTGAAGCACCTGTCCTTGATAAATATGAGACAGAAGGTAGTCCATACTATTCCACAGCACGTCTTTGGGATGATGGAATCATTGACCCCCGCGATACTCGTGATGTCCTTGGGCTTGCGATTAGTGCAAGTCTCAATGCCCCCTTACCTGATACGGATTTCGGGATTTTCAGGATGTGATTTCGAATGATAACGATGGCCGATGAACTCCCACATGCCGAACTCTGCAGTATTGATATTGAAGGTCCAGTGGCACGGCTTACTTTGACACGTTCGGACGTATTCAATGCAATGAATATCCAGATGATTTCTGAGATTATCTCCTTACTTGATTGGACTGAGAAACGCTCTGTTGCTTCTACGGGTAACTTAGTCGATGAATCCGGCCATCCTTTCGTCCGTGTGCTGGTATTCTCGGGTGATGGTCGCCATTTCTGTGCTGGTGCCGATATCAATATGATGCGAGATGCGGGAGCCAAGAGTCCTGAGGAGAATCGTATTGACTCAGAACGTCTTGATAGACTGTTCAACACTTTGTGGGCTCACCCCTGTTTTACAATTGGTGTCGTGCAGGGAGTAGCTCTTGGTGGAGGTGCAGGCCTAGTTGCTTGTCTCGACCATGTCATCGTCGAACCACGCACCAGAATTGCGTTATCTGAAGGAAAACTTGGGATTCTCCCTGCTG
>PATC01000043.1 GCA_002712285.1 Methanobacteriota archaeon | reverse complement strand
GACGTTTTCATTTCATCAAGTCTCACACGATAACGGTCGTAACAATCAGCACCCTTTACCGATGAACGCTCTACTGACGGAGTCCAATCTAACTCATCGTAAACGGAGTATGGATGAGCCCATCTGACATCGTAATTTACTCCACCTGCCCTAAGATTCGGGCCAGTAACTCCGTGATTCACCATCTCTTCAGGTTTCGCATATCCAACTCCCTGAGTCCTAATCAAAAATATCGTAGACTCGTCAAGGAGGGCTTCATACTCGTGTATTCTTTCTAGGAAAAGTTTCACTTTTGCACGACAACGCATAGCAAAGCCAAGAGGTAGATCGCGTTTGACGCCCCCGATTCTTGGGAAATTATAGTGCATTCTCGAACCCCCTAATTCTTGAAGAAGGTCGAGCATCATCTCACGCTCACGGAGACAATATACGAATGCAGTAAGATTTCCGATATCTGGGCAGTAAGCACCTAGCCACATAAGATGGCTTGCTATCCTTTGCAATTCAACTGCAATGAGGCGGATATACTCTGCACGTTCTGGAACTTCCACTTCCAGCAGATTTTCTGCGGCATAAATGTATGAGTGTGACCAAGTGTTAGCACTAGCATAGCATAAACGATCGCAATAAGGGGTGATTTGGGTGAAATCTCTAGCCTCGCAAATTTTCTCTACACCGCGATGAATGTAGCCTAAATCAGGTATCGTATCGACGATTGTTTCACCATCGATCTTCACTTTAAGAGTCCATAAACCATGAGTCATGGGATGCTGTGGACCCATTGAAATCCACATTTCTGCCATACAAATCACTCCTTACTTGATCTTACCAATATCTTCTGATTTACGCATGAAACCTTGAGCATCATCGTACATTTCATTGAAGTCGTGATATCGTAATTTGTGTTGCTTCTGAAGAGGGTGGAACCCCGCAGGAGTCTCGTGTGGCTGAAGGACTCGTCTCATTTCTTTATGGCCATCGAAGTCAATTCCCACGAGATCCCAGGTCTCTTTCTCATTCCAATCCGCACCCACCCAGATGTGTTGAACGGATGGTATGGAGGGAGTCCTTGTTTCTGAAATAGGTATACTTATTTCTAATTCCAACGGCATAGTAGCACCTTTTACAATAGATGCGTCTGTAATTGTAGGAATCAAAATTCCATCCTTAGATTTTGGATTTCGAATACTCATTCTCATCAAGTGAACTACCACTTGCCATTCCATTTCCGGTGCTTTTTCCGGCCAATGGATGCCAGTAATCATCGAGCAATAATCGACACCGTGCACCTCAGAAAGAGTTTCAGCAACAATTAACCAAATTTCTGGAGAGCATTCAATGAACACATAGGGCCTTTTCTGTTTCCCGCCAGCATGGAATCGTAATTCACAAATTACGCCTTCATTGCCAAATTCTGATTGAATAGCACTAATCAGGTCATTGGATGCAGCGACCTGCATATCATTGTCGACCTTCATCCCCATTCAATCGTCTCCTACCACAACAACGGGGCTTGGAGCATCTTCCGAAATCATTTCAGGACTAACACCATTGAGTAGAATACGTTGTCGAAGTAGGTCAAATCCATCGATTAGAGCCTCGGGGCGAGGAGGGCACCCGGGAATGTAAACATCAACTGGAATTACAGTATCAACGCCTTCGAGTACATTGTATGATTGGAAGTATGGGCCACCTGAGATTGCACACTCACCCATTGCAATACACCACTTTGGCTCTGGCATCTGCTCCCAGAGTCGTACGATTGGATCTGCAAACTTCTTCGATATCGGTCCATTCACAAGAAGTACATCGCACTGTCTGGGGCTACTTCGGAAAAAAAGTCCGAATCTTTGAGCATCAAATCGAGGACCTCCGGCAGCTGCCATTTCAAGTGCACAACATTTGATTCCGAGGTGTAGTGGAAAAAATGACTTCCTTGAAGCCCAATTAAAGAGCCTGCCTCCGATTACTCCAATGATTTCTTTCAGTTTACTCGCCTTCAAGGCTTCATCAGTAACATCGCCAACAACATCAATCAACAATCTACTGTTGAAGATAGAGTAGTTTTGCCCTTCGTCAGCCATTGTGTCACCTCAAATGTAGATTCTGCCCCGCTTTCGGAAGACGTACCACACGCCGAGAACCATGAAACCAAAAATTGCTGTTAGGCTGACCAAGCCACCCCATGCCTCATCCAAGGACACGACACTGCTGCCACCAGGGGCGGTTGATTCTGCAACCAAAATCCCTGCAAATGATAGGAACATGAATGCGATATCAAAAACAAGGAAAATGATTGCATACCAGTAGTATTGAAAATGGAATTCTATACGAGCATCTCCGATTGGATCTGCTCCACATTCATATGTGCTTAATCTTCGTGGATACAGGCTCTGGTCTGACTCCATTCCAGGAATTAGTATTGATCTCATTTTTGTTGGATCATTTGGATCTCGAGTAGGACGAAGGAAATAGGATGTCAAGAATCCTCCAAACGGGAACAGGAAGCCCACTATTGCCATCAGTCCAACAGCCAGATACTCGGCAGGTATTGACGTCAAACCGTGCACCTCAGAGGACCCTCAAGTCCCGCAATACAAAATAACGTAACTCTGCTCATAAGGCTATTCTTTAGTTTCTCTGAGACGCCAGATTAAACGGCGATAATTTGCGATTCAGGAATCGTCTGATTCGAATTCCTTAGAATATCGCCGGTTCTGCAGAGCTGCCCTCATAATCATACCAACAAAAAGAAGGACAATAATGCCTGCACCACCAAACTGAACGTACTGCTGCTGCTGCTCATCGAGGCCAATTCGGTCCATCAGAGTTTGTTGGGAACCTATTGCCTTCAAATCAACAGGTGTACCATCGATTGCAGACTCCACTGGTTCAATCCGAACAACGAACGAAAATGTATCTTCATCGATTAGTCCCACCGGGGGTGAAGCCTTGACTAAGACGATGATAGATTCACCTGGTTGTAATTTGAATGACTCATCCGCATTATGACTCAAAGACCAGCCACGAAGTGCTTCTGACATATTGACGATACATTCAGCCTCAGCATTGCCAATGTTCGTAACCTCTAACTCGAAAACAGCAGAATTAGGTGGATTGACTTCAAGTTCCGTTCCAGAGGCAACTGTAACATCAAGTTCGTAGATTGTTGTGACTGAAATCAAAATATTGAGGACAGATATTTCCGCAGCATCGTTTACAGATGCCGCTTCAATTGTAATGGTGCCATAATCACCATCCAATGCAAGTTCAGTGAGGCTCAAATCCACTGTGATTAGAACCGGTTCAGAACCAGCAGCACCTATTGAGAAAGCATCTGAAAGTTGACTACTATTCATCCTCAAGGTGACATCTATGAGGCCAGCCATTCCAAATGCATTGACAATGGCCTCATCCACAAAACTACTGTTTCCTGCATTCGTCACCATGATATCGAAACTCGTTGATGACCCTGGGGCGAGTGAGAGGTCCATCGTATCAGGATCATCGCCGGGATTTACGAATGCAATATTCGCAGCATAATCGAAATTAGATACTTGAACTCGGAAATCGGAGGACGTCATTGTCGACGTTTGGGCTTGAACGTAGACATTTGCCCTGAACTCCGCATCCTCAAACTCAAAGGCTGTGGATGAAACTGTTACCTGAAGTTCAATTTCAGCACTCTCATCTGGCTGAATCGTAATCTGCGTGATACGATTCCCTTGCATGTCAGTGAAACGAGTCGACCAAGCTGGTGTCACGCAATCACCTGGAACCCCACCATCACATATCTCAAGCAAGAAGTTGTCTTCCACGTTACCCTGATTGTTTACTGTCATCGGGAAACGTACTATCTGGCCGGCCGCTCCAGTCTGCTGCATTACCTCACCATCCCCAACGATGGTTGTCACAGATACCTCGTGGAACATTGCAACTCGAACCTCAAAAGAACCGGTGGCAAGCACGCCCGCATTAGAAGCACCATTTGATGTGACTGTCACAGTAACTTCGACTGCTTTGTCTGCTCGAGCATTATCGGGCACTCCAACAAGGACTTCGACTGCCTCAATGTCTCCCGAATTTGAGTGTCTACTACTAAGAGAAACGGAAGGAGACGCGAACTGGACTGTCCAACCATTCGGAGTACCTGAACCATCTACGTAATTCATCATGGCGCCAAGCGAAAGGATGTCTGGACCATTTCCAAGATTTCGGACGTTTACGGAATTGACACCTGCAGTTCCTGGATCAACATTCGATAGAATCGATGTGGCAACACTGAGTGAAGCATCATGAGACTGCCCTAGTTGCACAGTGAGCTCTGTAGAACATTTCATCGCCGTACCGTCCATACCTTTGAACGTAATCTGCGTTGAGTCACCTGCTTCGATGGAATCATCTGGGGCTATGTCGAAGGTGAAAGTACGCTGTTGGCCTTGAGGCAATAGAGCAGAAGATGTATCTTGGTTGGAAGCCCAATCTTGGAATGCACCCGATGTATCAGTGCTAACCGACCAGTCGGTGTTACCCTCATTTTGGACAGTAAAGGTCACCGAAACTGTGTTTCCAGGTGTAATCTCAAGAGAGGATGGACTGATACTTGCAGAGCATTCCTTTCTCTCGGGGATTGTTAGAGTCAGTGAGAGATTGTCTGAAGCTCGACCTGAAGGGTTCTGATCATTGGTAACCTCTGCACGCAAGATGAAACAATGAGAGCCTGCTCCTGTAGAAGAACCACCTGGGATGGATACTGTGACTATGACATCCTCAGTATCGCCTTCGGACTGCAGTGTGACTGTAGAAGGATCGACTGTAGCAGACAACTCATCAGAATCACAAGATGAATCCTCATCCATAGTTAGTGATACTTGGGCAGAGTTCTGACCTGTGTTTTCAACTGTGACGGACCAATCTATCTCATCACCGCTGGAATAGGTCTTCTGTGGTTGAGAAGTCGAAAGAGAGACACCAAAAAGACCGTTTCCTCCTTCGCCAGCAGTGGTAGTGACGGTGATATCGTCTTGCCCAGGTTGACCGGGTGGAGCAGGTGGAGCGGCATTGGCAGTTCCAGTCACTGTGGTCTCACAATCGCCATCAGCACCCTGAGCAACGGTGACGGTTAAGGTGGCTGTAGCACTGGAACCTGAAGAAATAGTTTCAGAAATCTGCTCGATATTTGATGTGAATCCCTGACAATCTTGGCCTTGAGTAGTGCTGAGTTGCACTGTCACATCATCTGAACCAGTATTCCGAACAGTGATTGTATACTCTGCAGCCTCATCTGGACTCGCTTCTTGTGCCATTGAGTTTGACGATAAATTAATCTCGGCAGCTGCGCTTACAACAGGAGCCAGAGAGAGAGAAAGCATGAGAAGAACTCCGAACAGAGCCTGTCTCCGACCGGATGCCATAGACCCCCGTGCAACTCCGTCGATTAAATGACCTCCGTCAGAGTGCATGCCCTTCCTCCATGAACGAGATAGAATCAGCACCACATCGTCGACAAGTTGCAATATCCGCATACTCACAGCCACCTACTGCATGATATCGAGCACCACAATCGGGGCAAGCACGACGATTTTCTGCCTCAATAAGCTGGCTACATGCCCAACAGGAAACCTTTGGAAGAGTTACCGCCGGCTTGGAGGTTGTAGGAGGTGGAGGCAAAGTGCCACTAAACCCTACACGTGCCTTGACTGTAGTAGGCTGAGGTGAGGATCGATCCTTGCGTAGAAGGACCATGACTGCAGCGACAAGAATTCCGATGAGAATGATTCCGACTCCAAGGATAATCACACCAGACCCGCCTTGAGTTGGTTCCACGGAAGACCGTTCTGAATACACGTTGACTTCAATTGAACCAATCATCACATCTTCCGGCCCAAGAACTTGAACAAGTATCGCTGAACTTCCCCTAGAAGTTGGTGTGACTTCGACATCAATTTGTTGACTAGAACCGGGATTCAGATCAATAGCCGGGTCATCGAGAATCACAACAGACCACCCATCTTCAGATGTGACCACTACACGATGCTGAATCGGAACATTTCCATCATTCATAATTTCAAATTCTAGAGAAGTAGTGGAGCCAATCTCCATAGTATCAATCTCAGTTAATGTAGTGATATCAACGGATTCTACCGAAGCAACTCGAATGGATACTATGTCTAGTAAATTCATATTTTCTGCCGACACCATTGCACCAATGGCTGGAATTGAGCCAGCAGTTACTGAATCCGGTATGACCACAGAGCAAGTAAGGTAATCCGATACACCAGCACTTAGAGACCCGGGGTCGATACATGAATAGGACCACTCAGGAGGAACATCTAGCGAATAGGTCCCAGACCAAGCAGTGCTTCCATCATTAGTGACTAACCATTCCAGTAAGAAGCCCGGTTCGCCAGAGGATACAGGACCTACATCCATTGTATCACTCCCTAAAGTACCATCAGCCAGAAGTATGGATGAAAAGGCAATGGAACCACTGATATCTTCCTCAACAGTCAATTGCGCTGGGGCTGAAATCTCGTAACCATCATTAGTTCGGAACAGTAGATTGAACGAGCCAGAAGTAGCAAGTCCATTACCAACAAGTCCGACACCATAGATTTCCTCCTCACCTACGCCCAATGTGAATGATTCAAGATTGTTTGAGATACTCCAACCAGAAGGTCGATCCTCGGCATCTGGAGTGATTGTGACATCCCGATTACCTGTATTGGTAATTGTGTATTGTAACGGGATGGATGCATCTTTGGCAAGAACACCTACCTGAGTATCTAAGCGTGCATCAAGTCGATCAAAGGGTGCAACTACCATCGGGAGATTGAGAGTCCATGATTCACTTGGATCCACTTGAGATGTCACCGTAACTGTAGCCTGCAAAACTGTGCCTGCAGAAATCATAGAATATGGAGGTACTGCCGTCATTCCAACTGTTATTGATTCGTCAATCGCCATAGTACCTGAGGACCCTCCAGAAGCTCCAATCGTCGACCCAAGGTCATCGAAACCCATGTGCCAACTCTGAGGAGCGTCAATCCTCAAATCATAACCCTGAGGACCGTTTCCTCTGTTAGTTAGGATAATCTCGAAGGATGTATTTTCTACTGGATGCAATGAAATTTGAGACGACGTAGTTTGTGTTTGCACATCAGGTAAGACTGGAACAATTAGTTGAAGATCCAATGGAAAGGTCAGACTATTGTCTTCATCCACACCAGTCAATGGAATTCGATATGTTCCTGGTTCAGGTGAACTCTGATGAACTAATGTAAATGACACATCGGTTGACTCGCTTCCTTGTAGGGGAATAACTGTCCTATTGAAAGAACGGAACCAATTGAAAGATTGACCATCATGATCTCGGATTGGATCTCCTGACTCGATAGTGGCGTTTGTAGGTAACAATGCTGTATTCTTCAGGCGGAGATCCCAAGTGGTCGAAGCCTGATCTGCTGAAGTCACACTACGTGCAAGAACTGTCGAATCTAATCGAATTCCAGGTGCAGATATCACAAGAGGTATGTTAGCAATATTGTTGTCTTCATCAGCTTCTTCGATGGCTCCGTCTGGATCAATGATAATCTGAAGGGTGACGTCGCCTTCACTTTGCGGAGTCCACATCCACGAAACAATACGCGTCTGACCTGGGCCAAGTCCTATTGTCTGACGCCCTAAATCTGTTCCAGCAGTACCAACTCGCTGAATCCCTGCATCAACTATGAGATCGACAGCAGTGCCACTACCCTGATTCATGATTGGAACATTGATTTCTATCTGTTCACCTACCTGAGGAACTTCGGAAGAATAAGTCACATCCGGGAGTATCACGATAGGATCTGAACGTAGATCATTCACATTGACTCCACGAACGGCTAGAGCAAACGGCTGATCAGCCCTTCCTCCACCATGGTATACATCAGAAATACGAACCTGCCAAACACCTGCTACAGCAGAATCAACAAGAACCACCTCGAGATTGTTCTTATTATCCGCAGAACCGCCTGGAGCAGAACGACCAGATTGGAAAGCGTTACCAAGATATGACGTGGTGCCATCAGGAGCAGTGACTTCTAGGTTCAAGTCGTTTCTCAATTGACTATTGCTAGAGGAACTACCTTGGTAGTCTGACCAAGCCAGTACAACCTTGAGAGGTGAACCTGAGCGTGTAAGATTGAACTCATAAGTTGCAGAACCTCCTGAACGAAGAGTGGTACGATCATCCACAAAAACACCAGTATCGGAACCTGGAATTAGGGAATTAGCGAGATTGATTCTGCCCCAACCTTCGTTGTTATTCGGGATATCTCGTGACCCCATATCTTCGGCACCAAGAACAAGCAAAGCCTTGATCAAAGCACCCTGAGGTGATGGACGGCCAGCTACCTCAGTGAGATACTCATAGACTAAAGAGGCAGCACCTGCGGCATTAGGAGATGCCATCGAGGTCCCAGAGTATTCAATGTACCAGGTACTCTTCCAAGAATTACCACCAGTATCCTGTGCATCTTGAGATAAACACGAACGAACCCAAGTACCTGGTGCCGCTAAATCTGGTTTGATTCGGCCATCATCTGTTGGACCTTTGCTACTTGATTGAGCAATGGTATCTGGTGCGCTTCCACCACGATTGTGGTGATTTGCCACTGCGATAGAATTCTTCGCTGTAGCAGGGGGCGTCAATCCGGTTGAACCGTCATTGCCTGCAGAATAGAGTACTGTAAATCCATCATAAGACCAGAATTGATCATACTGTGAAGTACGGCTATCTACATCTGCTGCTGAAGTGGTATATCGTCCATGATCGCCTTGTGAACCCCATGAATTGGTATGAATTTGTACGTCATCGTTGTATGCTGTTCGTAACATATAGTCAACGCTAGCACCAGAGAATTGCCCAGTGGAATCGTCTTCCATCGCTTGAAAGTAAAGATCTGCTTGAGGGGCTACTCCCGCATATCCACCTCTTGAACCATCTCCCAAAACTGTACATGCCACATGTGTTCCATGTCCTGAATGTCTGTCTTCAGTAGAACTATCACCCCAAGTTAACGACTCAACATAACTAATTCGCCCATTCATATCTCCATGATCTTGATCAATTCCTGAATCTGCAACGGCCACCTTTACGCCCGAACCATTGAGATCACTGATGAAATAATTAGCAGCATCAGAGATTCTCATATGAGTCTTCGAACGGTCGTTATGTAATTCCCATTGAGGCGGGAATGAAATCCAAGCTACTGCAGGATTGTGTGCAAGGAATGGGATGGCATTTACACTAACAGTTGCTTCAACTCGACCATCTCCCCATGGTCGAATCTCCTCCGCATCCACCGAAGTAATGGAGTACTGATGATCTTGGAGTTCCGAAGATAATTGAGGTATTCCATCGATATCCCTCCACCCTGTGATTAGAATTCTAACCTCCTCGTCTGGAGCAGCGGTATCTACGAAAGTTCGGAGAGGTTCATCCACAACTAATCCTACAGGAACCTCAGTCGAAGCAATCACACCTTCAACAGATGATGTCGATTGAAGAGCATGAGATGCACCCTGAAGAAGGAAACCGGTTGGTGGAATCATCGTCCGTACCTTAACATCGGACAAAGCATCCAGTGCAAGGCGTGCCTCCCATGGATCTACTCCACTTTCAAGAGCAACGATGTAAAGATCTTCGCGAATTTCAGTAAACTCAGAACTCAAGACAGTGGTGTAATCCCACCCTGTTGTAGAGAGTGAACCAATAACTGTATCAGCACCAGGTTGCCTAAACGCAATCTCTGTATTACCCATCCTAACTGGACTAACACCACGAATTGAATCTGGATCAGGTTGTAATTCAATTCGTTGAATTTCATCGTCTACAGAACCGAACTCATGGATTACTGAATCAGATTCTACACTGATAAGGAGGACCTGCAAAAGAAGGAGGACGACGAGGCTGGTCGCTCTGCCTCGATGAAACATGGTTGAGGGTTCGACACGACGGATTTAGGACTTCGCTCCTATTGTCATCAAAACCAGTGGACATCCGAATCGTCACGGAAAGTCTCAGTGGCCCATTCACCCACTGTATGAAGCCAGACCTTCTCTACCACATCTCCTCGATGATTCGTATATTCTACTGTAATGGACAATGAATAATTCTCCCAAACTGAAGCACCAGCAACAGTCAGTTCAAGATCATCGCCTGCGATAGAGACATGCCCCGGAAGATTCGCGACATCGAATGATGATGAGCCAAGAAGTTCCCCCTCCAAAGTCTCAAACTGCATATCAATACTGAGATCTGTGACCTCGCGACTTCCAAAGTTGTGAACCTCTGCAAGAACCACATGTCCAGGACCACCCTGCATGTAGACCACTTCAACAGCAACTGCATCACGTGGCACAAGGAAATACCACACACCGAATGAACTGAGCATAAGAAGCAAAATTAGACCCGTCGCAAGGATTACTCGCCCGGGAGTCACTGCTTCTGCAACGCTGCGTGCAGATTCTAACGCCCCATGTGCTTTTTCAACATCAGAGAGTGATACTCGACGTCCAGCAATCTCAAGACTAGTATCTTCCAATTCAGACTCTAAATCATCCAAATTATCCAAAACCATCAGGATCCACCTCCAAACAATGTGGTACAGAGAGTAAGAACACCTGTTGTTAGCGGTTCAGGTACCATGTAGTGAGTTGTGGAGCCATCAAATCCGGGTATCACATTGAGCAATGAAAGGTCAGAAGCTAAGCCGTTGACTCCAATTGTCGTCCCAGTAGGAATTCCAGAAGTCTGTTGCGCATCAAGTAAGACTGCTCGTCCATCGAATGTCATTCCCATGAAATCAACCGAAGCGCGTGCGCTCAATACTATCCGTCCACCTTGTACGTCGCCTATGCGGAAAACAGGATAGAGGCCTATCTCTGTGAGACTAATTGTTGCAGATTTCAGATTCTCTCCTAACGCTTCCATCTGAACAAGTCGGATACCGGGCTGAGCCGGTACGTCACTCTGACGAAGGTAGAGTTTACCGATTCCTTCCCCTGATGAACGAATTGCAAGATGGAAATTCGCATCCAATGAGACCGTCATCTCTTCCATCAGATTCTCTGCCAAGAGAACCGTATCTCCCTTCGTGTTAATCGCTCGTCCCGAGATTTCCATGTAGAGATCCATTCCCGGTCCTGATGCTGAGAAGTCGAACTCAGGTACTCCTTGGAAAGCCGTTGGCTGCGTGATATCGAAGACATTTGCAGGTTCTGTTGTCAGGTCAATCTCTCCAGGCACATCCTTGAGGAAGATTGTAGCAGGCCACCATTGACCTTCGAACCACTGAAGTTGTTGAAGCATCACCGAGCCAACCGAATCACCTTGGATTCTCTCTGACTCAGGAACATCTAACGAAACCGAGATTGATTCACCAATTGATGCGTAAAGATCTATCATTGCAGGAATATCAGAAACGAAGAGTTGTGATCGAGTTCCTAGATCACGATTCAGAATCGAGGCAATCACATAATCGAGACGGTGGGAGAGTTGGTAACTGGTGGAGGTAGTTACCTCTGATGTAGCTCCAAGGTCTCTCGTCGAGAATGAGGTCTGGATTGCAACCTCTGTCGATTCTCCCGGCTGGAAGCCAATTAATGAGAAATCCAAATCTTGGGCATCGAAACCTGCAATCTGGATGATGAACTCTTCACGCAAAGGCTTCCAATCTGACATCTCTACCTCAATATCCCATATCTCAAGACCCGATTCATTCTGGAAATGTAAATCCAACTTGACATCAGGAGCAAGCCCAGGGAGCCAAGCACGAACATGGAATCCTTGCTCTTCTCCTTCTAATCCTGAATTCATCGAAATCCCATGTCGCCATTCTGGCTCATCAATAGATATGGACCCTTGAACTGCATCAACCGTGAGATCGAAATGACGATCAGCATCAAACTCAAAACCAAACTGGAATTCGGAAGTGGACTCTTCGCCTGCTTTACCTGTCACCGTCTCAGAAAGGTCGGCAAGTACCTGATTCACAGAACGTCCCATCTCTGAGAAAGAATCCATGAAATCAGCAATCCCACGTAATCCTTGACTTGTATTGAATTCAGGAATCACAATACTAGGGCCACCCAAATCCTCTGCATTCGGGACGTCCATCGAAATAGTACCCGGAAGTGGATTAATTAGAGCTCTGAGATGAAGCCCACGAGTTGCAGGATCATCAGGGCCTGGGATGTGTTGAATCGAAGAACGGAAAGTTCGGTTTCCATCAACTTTCAGTTGAATAGAGTCGAGAGCCTCAGGATTGGCTTCAATGTTCGCTGCGATAAATGCGATTTCAGAAATATTTGTGATTCTCGCTGAAAGATAGGCTGTATCTGTGGGTCCGTCGTAGTTGAACAAGAAATGATCTTCATCCATTGTCTTCGGATTTGAATGATTACTCACTTGTATCTCTACGCTACCCATTGGTTCCGTTGCAATCCATGAGAACGAGTCTGACACTTCCATCTCGAAACTTGTCGGGACATCTTTCATTCGAACCACTTGTCGCTGATCTTCCGAAATACCGATGTAGGTAATCTGATCAATGGGTTCACTTGCATTCCAGAACGTTTTGCTAGGCTGGAGTGACATTGACATCAGATCTGGTAATGCACTCATCTGCACAATATGTAGCGACGCGCCACTGAGATTATCGGCATCGTGTTGGATGAAACCAACCCGCAAAGGTTGAGAATTCACGGTTGACAATGTAAGCATCTGCTCATCGAGAGATTGATCATCGGCAATATCGGCTGCACTGAATCCACTAATCCGAATACTGAGAGCGATTGGCATCAGTGGTTCACGTGAATTTGTCCGACCCTGAACGAGATTCAAATCTCTATCCTCCGACAATAAAATATGATCACCAGATAATGTGGGATGATTAGAAGTTCCAAGATCCATCTCGACTAAATCCAATCTGTCAGGTATTCGATTTACCCCAAGATCATCGAACATTTGGAGATGAAATTCTGTTCCCTCCAGCCCACTACCAGCCTCTAGACCCCCAGATAGAGCTTCACCTAGTGCCTGAGGTACGGCATTCAGAGCGGCTCCGATATTTATGAAAATGTCAACTAAGTTGAGAATAGTCGTGTCAAGAATTCGCGAGAATATATCCAAACTTGCACCGTTAGGGTCGTCAAATGTCGCATTCGTTCCGTCATCCCCACCATCGATTGCAAAACTACCAAAAAGTACGAGAGTTGTTGGTATTCCTGTTAATCGAGTACGTATCTGGCGTCGATCCTCTTCAGCTCCTTCCCTTAGGAACCACGAACCGTAATCAATTTCCGTGACTGATTGTACAGACCGGATTACTACCAATGATTGTGGTGGATCAGCAGGATTTACTGGGAGGCTGGGATCATTTGAATTCGGGGAGTTATCTTTGCTGAAATTCTTGATTGCAATAATTAATCCAAGACGCTCTGGTAGTCGACCCGGGAGTTCAGGTGACTTATCTGATCCGAGCATCTTGAAAACTCGCTCAATTTCTAGTTGATCTAACGAACCAGCAGGCATACCACGAAGCCAGCCTGCACTCTCTGTTACATTTCCAAAAGAGCCGTCAATGGTTGATGGAGCCACGTTCCTTCTGTCTTCATGGAAATGGACATGAATATCCGCTCTTCTATCAGCGAAATACTCTATTGAAGTGAGAGACCCCTCTCCTATGTCTGCAGCAGTCGTTGATAATACGGAATCGGTTCGTATTACGAGATCTACTTCTGATGGTATCCGATCGTCACCTGCAGCTGGATGTGCGCTGAATTCAATATATGCTACCTCAATTGCATCACGTTGCCCATTAACAGGCTCATTCAAATGTACATATCCAAACCCAGCCTGAGTTCCACAGCCATGTAAAATCGGATTGGTATCCACATCGAAAACAGGATCATATCCAATGGGACAATTAGTGGACCCTAAGGTCTCAAGATGGATTGCATAAGGAGCTGCAATCGAGACGATTTTGATTCCTGAAGTATCTACGCCAATAAGGTCAAGCAAACCAAATGGACCACTTAATGCACTGAGAACCGTGCCAGGTGCATCAAACCAAATCCTCTCAATTCCAACCTCAAGTGAAGTGTCTTCTGGAGGAATTGTGTGATGGGTGTCAATGACCCAAATGTAACTTGGCCCAGGGGACCCAAAGAATAGAGATTCTGAATAGGTAAATTGCTTGAAGAGAGATACTCTCAAAGTTTTCATCGAATCCCATACGGAATTACCTGGCTCTGATTCAGGCGTGTTATTACAACCTGTATCAAATATTGATACACCTCCATTGAACATCTTCACGCTGAATTCTACCGTCGGTTCAACCCAGATATTCGTACCTTCAACGCCCCAACCATCTCCAGGATCGATGGCGATTGTTAGTCCAACCGATATATCATATCCACAATTTCTAGGCTCCTCAAGTTCACCTGTAGTTGTATTGATTGTTGATGTAGAGCCGTCTTTCAACAGATTATCAATGTCAATCTCGTGAAGGAACGGTTCGGGCGACTCTGTACCTGGTGGAGGAGGGAAAAGAGAGGCGAGACTAGCAGAGAAATCAACCACTTCGAACTTATCCACGACTTGACCATCTGTGGTCTCATATTGTGTCCAAATGACATAATCGGTGATGTTGATCAGTGTGTTGAGAATACTCTCCGTAGCACCAGGTGGTGCACTTGAAGGATTGAGTAGAATTTCGTAAGGACTAGGATGTTGCACGGGTTCGATTGTGATATTCTTCCATGAAGCATCAGAGATTGGATCCTCCGCTGCCCCCAAAGCATCTGAAGAAGTTGAATTACGGATTGAATCGTCGACAGACCTCATTGAATTGGCAGCTATAGCTCCCTCACCATCGTCGATTAGTAATTCAGAGCGAGTGTCAAGGGCATTGTAGAGTTCTCCAAGTACGCCAAAATCACGATCTTCAATCTGTATTGCCCCACTAACTGCGGGGACCGGAAGCCATACGG
>PATC01000042.1 GCA_002712285.1 Methanobacteriota archaeon | reverse complement strand
GCTCTTCTTCCTCTTCAGCCTCAGGCTCTTCTTCCTCTTCAGCCTCAGGCTCTTCTTCCTCTTCAGCCTCATCCGCCATCTCTGGCTCTGGCTTATCGACAAATGCTTCAGCGGCCTTGTTGAGTTCTTTCTGATCCAAATATCGATTTTCGTTCTCATCGAATGAACGCGCGAACTGTAGGAACGAGTCGGAGTCAGAAATGTCGTGCTTCTTCATTACACGGTCTAAAACGGAGTCTGCATACTGCATAGACCCACTAGAAAGAATAAATTGAAGTTCACCAAGTTCAATCTCGCCATTGTTGTCCTGATCTATCTCTGCAATTAGACGATCCACTTCAACTGGCGGCAATGCTGCAATCTTGAGAGCAATCAAACCCGTCCGTAATTCCTCGGTATCGATGTGACCGTTACCATCGGTATCTAAGCGTCCGAAAAGAGTCTCGACATCAAGACCAGTAGTCGCCATCCAATCGGAGAGAACTGCAACCACATCATCATGCACGAAAAGTACGCCACACTGAGGACACGTCTTCGAGTCGAGTGGGACAAGAGCTGAACAAGCGCCACATTCGCCTAAGTTGTCCTCGACGATTCCAGAAAAGGATACGCCACAGTTTGGACAACTCTCAGAATCTGCGGGAACTTCTGCTTGGCAAGCGCCACAGGTGGCCATATCTTTCTCATCATCAGCCAACTTATCTCCCCCATGACCTTACGGCCGTATGCTTAGGAGTCCTATTCTCGCTATAACGGTTCACGCTTGAATTGGTCCAATTATGACACTCGGAACCATTCCATTGATGAACCCAGTAAACAGGAAACTGAAACCATGAGTGACGGTGTCTTGGAATCTGGTACCGTCCGGCTTGCTCCTTCCATTGACCCAGTGACCTCTTTGATGGCGCTTCACCGTATACATGGAAAACTAACGCCTATACGCGCATTTACACGTACCAATCCAAAACAAATCCCAGATACAGCGAGAAGAACACCACATTCAATCCAATGGATCACAGATAGGGATGTGGATCAAGCGATTCGACCAACTTTAGAGAACCTCTTCTCGATTATCGAACGTACCATTCAGGAAGGTAGAGGAATCCTTTGGCAGGAAGGTGTTGAACTCCTTGTAAGAACGAATGGATTCGAATCTGTTCTCAAGTTTGTCCGCGGCGTTGTAGATCTCTGTCGAACAAGCGAATGGACAGTGATTATCGTAGGCGCCCCAGGCACGATGAGTGATTCAGAATGGGCGCGATTGCGTAGAGAGGCCCCCACTTTAACGATTGGAGATACAGACATAATCGAATTAGAAAGCATTGATGATTCCAAAGAGAAAACAGAGATTGGCATACAGTTCGATGGACCTGTAAAGGATGTGCCACCAATGCTTGCACGCCTCCCCCCAGAATCAATGGACTATCCATCTCTGTTACGACGTGCTGAAGCATGGGCTTCATTCGGATTTGATGTTGCTACATTAATCGATGCAATTTCTGTTGATATCGATCTTGCTCGAGAAGTTTACGAACGAATCGAACAAGACATCCGCACAGCTACGGAATGTCTTGTTCGGATAGAAGATGCTGAATACATTTCAAGCCCACTTCGTATGAAAATGCGCTTTCGATGCATGCAGTTGACAGGCATTGAAGAAATTGCTTCTGATCTTGACCGAATTGAAGAAGAGAACCTTAGCAATATCAAATGAAACATCCTTGAAGGATTAGAGGGGTAATTGCAGCAATACTTTCGTCACGTCTTGAATCATTAGGATTTAGGGGAGCAGCATCACGAATTTTTTCAAGATGCGGCATTAGGTTGGGACCGACATCTTCGCTCCGATAACTCAAAGCCTCAGATGCAGCAATCATCTCTGCAGCAATCACAGCAGCGCAATTTTCGACAGATTGCAAGAGCATCCAGGATGCAGTTGCACCCATGCTAACGTGATCTTCTTGCTGTGCTGAGACAACAATATTTGTCGCAGTTGCTGGACCGATTCGGGCACGAATTTCCGCCACAGAAGCTGCCGCTGCATACTGAAGAATCATGAGACCACTATTCAATCCAGGGTCAGCAGCAAGAAATGCAGTCAATCCAGTTGTGGCAGGATCCAATAACTTGGCAATTCGGCGTTCTGAAATTGATGAAATCTCGTGGACAGCGAGATGAAGATCATCAGAAACCATTCCGAGTATCTCTCCATGAAAATTTCCTCCTGAAATGACCTCTGTCTCACCCGATTCAGTGAAAATTAGAGGATTATCTGTCGTGCTGTTTAATTCAATGGATATGGTGCTACGGACTCGATCGAGTGATTCTTGAATTGCACCTAGTACCTGAGGAGAACATCGGAATGAATAGGCATCTTGCACCTTTTCACAATCTTTGTGTGAGGTCAAGTTAGGACTGTCAGAGAGTAAGTAACGCATCTGAGAAGCAACCTTCCGTTGCCCTGGATGTGGGCGAGCCTGATGTAATCGCTCATGGAAAGGAGTCGTTGAAGCATGGGCACCCTCAATCGATAATGCAAGGGCAACTTCAGCAGCAGCCATCAAACCGCTCATACGTTGTTCTGCAAGAGAAATCCATAGACACATTTGCGATGTACCATTGATGAGCGACAAACCCTCTTTCGCTTCAAGAACAAGTGGTTCAATACCTGCTTTATTAAGAGCAGATTTTGCATTTTCTTTACGCCATTCCCCATGATTTCGAACATTTACCGTGCCTTCGCCCATCAGACCTAATGCCATATGAGAAAGAGGAGCAAGGTCACCAGAAGCCCCTAATGACCCAATCCTTGGAACCACTGGAGCGATTCCTGAACGAATCATCGCCACAAGACTCTCTATCGTTGACCACCGTATTCCACTGTGTCCGTTAACTAGCGAATTCGCACGGATTGCCATCATTCCAAGAACCTCTCCTGGAGGCATTTCATCCCCTATACCACATGCATGACTACGGACTAAATTGCTCTGCAAATCCTTCAAATCAGAATCAGGAATTGCGACTCGAACAAGGTCTCCAAAACCTGTGTTGATTCCATACGCAGGCCGTCCTGAAGCAACTATTTCCTCTACTGCACGCCGAGACCTATCGACTGCTTCACGACAGGCATCATCGAGATACACATCATGATTACCACCTACAATGTCTGTTACATCAGCCGAGGAGAGACTGGAACCATCGAGTCTAATCATGATTCGCCACCTAACAGGTCATCAATGAGTTCATCGCTCACATGGTTCGGAAGATTGACCTTGAGGCGAGGTTCGTTGGCCATGGCCCGTTCAATTGCCTCCTCGGCGGGTTGGTTCCTTGCCCATGCCCGACGTGCGATACCGTTGTTTACGTCCCAATGGAGCATCGATTCAATTCGTTCACGACTTGATTCTGAACCATCGATTACCATTCCAAATCCACCATTGATCACTTCGCCCCAACCAACTCCTCCTCCGTTGTGAAGGCTGACCCAAGTCGCTCCACGAAATGCATCGCCAACAAAATTGTGTACAGCCATATCCGCTGTAAAACGAGAACCATCCCGAATATTAGCGGTCTCGCGATAGGGGGAATCAGTACCGCTGACATCGTGATGATCTCGACCAAGAACGACTGGCGAAGAAATTCGTCCCTCAGCAATCGCTTGGTTAAACGCAAGTGCGATGGAGCGCCGCCCTACATCATCAGCATAGAGAATCCTTGCCTGAGAACCAACAACAAGAGCATTCTCTTGTGCATGTTCTATCCAACGAAGATTATCTGCAATCTGTTGTTTAATCGATGGGGCTGCAGACTCCATCATTGAACGCAAAACATCAGCTGCAATTCTATCGGATTCCTGAAGGTCAGCAGGTTCCGCAGAAGTGGCTACCCAGCGAAATGGTCCAAATCCTAGGTCGAAGCATAACGGACCCATGATATCCTCTACGTAAGACGGGTAAATCGGGTCCCCTTCATCATTAGTAACAGAAGCACCGGCCCTTTCTGCTTCTAGAAGGAAAGCGTTGCCATAATCCCAGAAATGCATTCCTCGTTCTACCATTGTATTGACGGCTTCCACATGTCTGACCAATGAGTCACGTACAAGTTCTGCAAAGCCTTCAGGATTAGATGATAACATCGTAGTAGCCTCCTCAAAATTTAGATCCGCGGGGAAATAGCCACCTTGGAAAGGATTGTGTAAAGAGGTTTGATCTGAGCCAAGATGGACGTGAACTTCACGTTCAACAAGACGTTCCCAGAGGGTGACAATGTTACCTACATATCCGATTGATTTTGGTTCACCAGTATCACTTGAATGAATCATTGCATCAATCGCAGAATCGACATCGTAGAACAAAAGGTCGACCCAACCTTGTTGATGTCTTTTCTCTGCAGCGACGGGATTCGATTCAGCAACGATACAGCATGCACCAGCAATAACAGCAGCCTTTGCTTGGGCTCCAGACATCCCTCCCAATCCACTAGTAACGAAACGGACACCTGAGAGATCTTTGCCCACAGGAAGGTCGAGGTAAAGACGAGCAGCATTCATCAGAGTTATTGTCGTACCATGGACAATTCCTTGTGGGCCTATATACATGTAAGAACCGGCAGTCATCTGACCATACTGACTAACTCCAAGTGCATTCATGCGATCGTAATCCTCTTTTGAGCTATGATTTGGAATCACCATTCCATTTGTAACCACAACTCGAGGTGCTGCCTTATTGCTAGGAAATAGTCCCAAAGGATGTCCTGAATACATCACTAGAGTCTGTTCATCTGTCATCTCACACAGATGTTTCATGGTGATACGATATTGTGCCCAGTTCTGAAACACTGCACCATTCCCACCGTATGTGATCAATTCATGTGGGAACTGGGCGACTGCGGGATCGAGATTGTTCTGAATCATGTGCATTATCGCAGCAGCATGAGCAGAGCGAGCGGGATATTGATCGATAGGGTATGCACGCATTGGCACATCGAGAGGCCTAAATCGATGCATGTAGATACGTCCGAATTCTCTAAGTTCTTTTAGAAATTCAGGAGCAAGAGTTTGATGCCATTCACTTGGGAAGTAACGCAAGGCATTGCGGATAGCAAGTTTTTCCTCACTCGAGTCAAGAATTGAGCGCCGCGTTGGAGCGTGGTCAACTGTTTCGTCGATGCTAGATGGAGGAGGAAGCAGTTCTGGGATTCCCTCAGCTAATGAACTGAGGTCGACTTGCATGGCACTCCATCGTGCATTCGGATATGGAAGTTGTCAACCCTCTAGTGCTGCATTCACTAAACCCATAACCGCACGGGAATGCTCACTACAAGCACTTCGAATTTCATCAATCCGTACATTCATCGCCTGAGCTGCTGCAGACTCATCACCAATTATGTTGATTTGCGCATTGAATAAACCACCCCGGCATGCTGCACTAGCAAGTAATGATGAGACACCAACATCAGTGATCGCATTCTGATTCCCTAAACGAGCAAGTTCAGGCAATGTCTCGAGAAGACTTAGTGCAAGTTCAGAAATCTCCATCGGTGGCCCTGCGGCACCGATACTTGCAGATGCAATTGCTTCTTTCCGTATCGCCTTCTCATCATCTGTATCCTTAGGGAGTTTGAATGCTGCTACGACCGCATCATACCCAGAAGCATCTCTGTCCGCTAAATCATTGCCATGTAACATAGCTTGCAGACCGACCTGTTTTGCTTGATTCGCAGCATCATAACCTTCCACATATCGTTCACGACTAGTAGTTAAGTCTGCGACCATCACCGCGAGAGCACCTGCTTGAGATAGTGCGACTCCAGAGGCAGAACCGCCCCCAGGAGTAGGTGCATCAGATGCGAGTTCGAGAGCAAATTCAGCCAAAGTAGAATCCTTGAACGAAGTCATTGGAGAGCCTCCTCCACTGCATATTCGATAATCCGTTCCTTTGGTTCAAACGGACCAAGACTATCCAAACCTAGTCCTTTCACAGCGGCTTCAATGAGTGCACTCTCCTCTACTTCGCCAGGAGAATACCATCTTCCAGCAGCAAGAAAACTCGAAAGAGGAGCAAGGCCAACCAATTCTGAACCATCCACACTAACACCATGATCTGAAGCTAACGATTTGACTACCTCAAATGCGTGATGCATGTCTGTAATCCCTACATCTTGGAGATTCATCGATACTTGTGAAATGCCATGAGCCTCTAAGGGAACGCCCATGCCCTGCACTTTGTCCAACATCCCACGTGTCCTCATTCGTTGATCCCCATTACGAATCAAACGACCACTTGAACGGACGATAGTCCCCACTTTCTTTGCGACTATTGCATCGGACTCGGCAAGATTGACGTTGTAAGCAACTAAGATTGGGCGGACGCCAATCGCAACAGCACCGAAGCGTGCGTAACGTTCATTCCATCCATCCCCATAATCTGGGTCGCGCGTCACAGAGGCTGAAACAGCCCCCGACATTCGACCTTCGAGAGACTCATACTCACCCCGTCTTAGTGCGCTAAGAGCTATTCGATCAGGATGACTTGCAGCACTACCATAGTAGAATACCGGGAGTCCTAATTCTGCATCCACCTGTGCACCAAGGGAAGATGCCAAATTCTCACAAAGAGACGCATCGGCATTCTTGATGGGAACAAATGGGCATACATCTACGGCGCCCATACGAGGATGATTACCTGTGTGGGTTCTCATGTCGATTAGTTCAGCAGCGGCTTCGATTAGGCAGAATGCAGCCTGACGAACGCTGTCCGGATTTCCTGCTAATGTGATGACAGTGCGATTGTAGTCAGGATCTGGTTCAGATCCGATTAGTGCACATCCATCGATGCTGGATGCGGCTTCACATATTGCATCAATGACTGATCTATCTTGACCTTCGGAGATGTTGGGTATGCATGCCACCAATGGCTCGCTCATGGGCACTATGTGCGCCACGAAGCCTTTGAATCAGACGTTAACCGTAGTGAACCAAATCCGAATCCTTCGGCTTGTTTCTGTTCTTGCGTACAACATCAACCGCTTCTGAGATATCATCTGGAAGGACCTTCTTTCGCTTTTCCTTAATCGCTCGAATTCCAGCCTCAATACACAACGCCTTGATTTCAGCACCACTGAAACCGTCAGTCTGTTCAATCACATTGGAAACCTTGACCTTCTTATCGAGAGGCATCTTCCCGAGATGTAGTCCGAGAATTGCCTTACGACCTTCTTCATCAGGGAGAGGTATCTCGATAATCCGATCAAAACGACCAGGCCTGAGTAATGCCTCATCAAGTAGTTCAGGCCTATTTGTAGCTGCAATTATCTTGACATCATTGACCTCAGAAAACCCATCCATTTCAGCAAGTAGTTGCATGAGAGTTCTCTGAACCTCACGATCTCCACTAGTGGCTGCATCAAGGCGTTTCGCACCTATAGCGTCAATCTCATCAATGAAAATGATTGAAGGAGCACGCTGACGTGCTAAATCAAATAATTCGCGAACGAGACGACCTCCTTCGCCAATATATTTCTGGGCCAATTCGCTACCAACCATACCGAGGAAAGTTGCATTCGTCTGATTAGCAACAGCTTTCGCAAGCATGGTCTTTCCAGTACCAGGGGGACCACAGAGAAGAACACCTTTCGGAGGAGATATGCCAAATCGTGTGAAGGCCTTGGGTTGCATCAATGGAAGTTCAATCGCATCCTTAAGTCGATCTATCTGGTCATCCAAACCCCCGAGATCAGCATACACAACTTCAGGTGCATCGATTATTTCTGCTGCTGCGACCAATGGGTCATGTGCATCAGTTAACACATCGATAATGGACAAACTATCCTGATTCAGCGCTACCCTTGTTCCGGGCTTCAAATCCTCTTCGCTTAGTCGGCGATTTCTCGAAACAAGGAAAACGGTTCCATTTGAAGAACGAACAATTGCACGTTCATCGTCTAGAATATCCTGAACATTTCCTATAATGAAAGGAGGGCTACGGAGATGACGTAATTCCTCTTCCAATCGTGCGGAGCGCTTCTTCAGTTGACCTACTTCATTTTCGAGATATGTTTTGTCAATCAATAGTTGTTGAGCATGCTCCCGAAGATTCCGAACTTCGGTATCCACATCAGTGAGATCCGGGCGTTGAATCAGGTCTTTGTCGTCGTCACCAGGGCGCTCTGCACCACTCTCCGCCATGTAAGCCGACCCTCATCCACTATATTTGAACGAATGCTAACGTCGTTAATTGGATTCATGGATTGGTTCAAAGCAGGAGATATACTGGAACAGATCGACGAAGATGGCAAGTTGCGAAATCTGTGGTTCTAGTCGGGTAGCGACCCGTCGTTCAACTTCTGGGGGACGAACCGTCAATGCATGTGATCGTTGCATGAAAGCTGCAGGACTCCGCCCAGACCTCACTAGCACAGGAGCAACTCCTTCAGAGCAAGTACGAACTTTCGGAGGCTATGGTGGCCTTGGGAAAGCAGGCAAGGACATCATGGTCAGAGGCGAGAAAGAACTTGCAGACGATTGGTCGAAGCGTGTTGTTGAAGCAAGACGTAATCGAAACATCGACCAGCGAGGACTAGCACGACTTATTTCAGAGAAAGTAAATGTAATCCAACGCATAGAAAAGGGTCAGACTGTTAGCGATCAAATCATCAAAAAAATTGAGCGGGCACTCAACATTGAACTGATGGTCGAACGAGAACTTTCTGAGACCAGGACTGTCGGACCCAAATCAGGTCGATCTATGACTCTTGGCGACTATCTTCAGGATGCTCTCCGTAAGGAGTGAAACGAATGGATGAAGACGTGCCGATGCACATTATTCATCTAGACCAAGATGACCCGAAGAAATGCACTGCTCGTGCGATGCATCGTATCGGTGAAGCAATCATCCATCATGATGTTCGAGGAGCACCTCGTCGAGGATTTCTACTCGATCCATCTGCGGGTATTGTCCTAGGCCCCGATGATAGAACAATGATTGACAGGGGAGCAGCTATCGTTGCTCTTGACTGTAGTTGGAAACAACTTGAATCATCGATGTCTTCAATCCTTGATAATACAAAATTAGAACCGCGGACGCTTCCATTGGTCCTACCAGCCAACCCAGTATCGTGGGGTAAACTTGGCCGCCTATCTACTGCTGAAGCGATGGCGCTCTGTGCTGCAATAATGGGACGGATGAATCAAGCAGTACGTATGCTTCGACCCTTTAGATTCGGACAGGAGTTTCTAGAACTCAATGCTGAACCGATTGCAGCATATCAGGAATGCTCGACGAATTCAGAGGTGGTGCAAGCACAATGGTCATTCTTCGAACAACCATAACCAATCTCAACGAACTTCCGAACCAGGAGTCATTTTGGAATCGACGGTGAGAAGACAAACTCCTCCCTTTCCATCATCTGCTGCAAGCATCATCCCTTCTGACATCACTCCGCGCAACTTCCGGGGTTTTAGATTCGCAACGAAAGCAACGTGAAGGCCTGTCATTTCATCGGGCTGATAGAATTCTTTGAGACCTGCACACACGGTGCGTCCTGATTCTGTACCATCATCTATGCGGACAACGTAGAGCTTGTCGGCATCAGGATGATCCTCAACTGAATCAATCCGACCAATTCGAATATCTACAGCCAAGAACTGATCAAACTCAATGAATTGCACACCCTCTACCTCATCAGACATGGGACCACTGTCTTTCTTTGACCGGTTACTACCCTTGACACTATGGGTAGAAGGTTCTGATTCGTCCACGTGTTCATCAGCAACGACTCCCTCTCGAGCGAGTATTTCATCGATATCAAGACGCTGAAACAGAGGCTTCGCAGACTCTCCAGTCCATGTCATAGGTGCAGACCAATCGATAGCATGGTCCCAATGTGAGGCTGTGACCTCACCATCTTGCCCCAGCATCGCCCATAATCTCTGAGCAGAAAATGGGATGAAAGGTTGAGTGACAATAGATAGGAATCGAGCAATACGCCAACCAAATGCTAGTGTTGAGAGAGAGGATTGCCTCTCCCCCTCATCTCCATCCTGTGATAGATGAGCCCAAGGAGCAGCTGCTTGGATCATTTGGTTTCCATACTGGGCTGCAGACATTACAGTACGAAGGGCTTCCTTGTACCGATGACGTTCTAACGAATCTGTGATAGAAGCATGAAACTCCTCTAGTTTGTCTGCATGCTTACGATTGTGTTCAATATCATCGAATGGTAACAGAGGGGAGCCATCTTCAGAGGGAAGGCGTTCGGCGAGTGTCATGATGCGATGTACGAAATTACCGTATGCGGCGATTAACTCAGTATTGACCTTCTCAACAAAATCACCCCAGTTAAAATCCGTGTCATGAGCCTCTGGCATGTTTATTGTTAATACATAACGAAGGGTATCTGGATCATGCTTTTCGAGGAACGAGGGGAGCCAAATTGCGTGCTTACGGGATTTGCTAAACTGACCACCTGCAAGCATGAGATACTCCATTGCAGGAACATTATCTTCGAGATGCAAATCACCCGGACCGGGAAGAGTCGCAGAAGATGAACCGTTACTCGCCATGTTGAGCCCCATAATCAGTGCGGGCCAAATTACCGTATGGAACGGAATGTTGTCCTTTCCAAGAAAGTAAAGGTGACGAGGAGTATTTCCCTTCTCGTCGACGCACCACCAACGCTTCCAAGACTCGGAAGCATCTGGATGATTCATAGCATGCCGCTCGGCCCATATTTGAGCGCAGGTCAGGTAGCCTTGAACTGCTTCAAACCAGACGTATACGCACTTTCCATCGAATTCATCATCATCAATTGGAACTGGTACGCCCCATTCTAAATCGCGAGTAACGGCACGTGGGCGCAGCCCCATGTCCAACCATTGCTTGGTCATTGCACGCACGTTATTCTTCCAAATCGGCCATCGAGAATCAGCATGTTCTTCGAGGGCTTTCTGAAATACGTCAAGACGGTAGAACATGTGCTCTGTCGCTCGAATTTCGACCGTTGCGTCAGGATTCATCTTCGAACGAGGATTCTTCAATTCGGAGGCCTCATAAGTTACTCCGCAGGCATCACACTGATCTCCACGTGCATCAGTATCACCACAGGTGGGGCAAGTGCCTTCCACATAGCGATCAGGAAGGAACCGACCTGTTCCATCATTACGCACCTCGTAGTATTGGTCCATCGACCGCCTCTCAAACAATCCAGCATCGAGTAGTGAAGTAAAGTTGGCTTGGACGCGTTCAATATGAGAGGGGTCTGAAGTTCGATTAAACAACGCACCACCATATTCAATGCCACGAGAATCGATGTTTGGCTCCCATACACAACCTAGATCTAACAAGGCCTTCGTGTTAATGGCATGATATCGATCAACGATATCTCGTGGATTGACGCCTTCAATTTCAGCTGTGACAGTGATTGGTGTGCCGTGCTCATCTGAACCAGAAACCATCAGGACACGATTGCCTCTCGAACGCTCGAATCGAGCAGTAATATCCGGAGGAAGATAGCAGCCTGCTACATGCCCAAGATGGAGCGGACCGTTGGCGTATGGCCACGCCACACAGACGAGTACGTGCTCTCCGGTCATGCTCCGCGCTGGTCTGACCCGCAATTCAATGTGGCGTTCACAGGTAGCCCCCTCTTCAAGAACCCTTTAGACCTAACAGCGCTTCAGAGACATGCACATGACAGGGTCCGTAAACGAATCTGATCCACTTTCATATGCGGAGTGAGTCCGAAGTGGATGTCCATACCTTAGTTGGCCAAACCTCCGTAGCGGGTGGTCAAGGCGATTACACTCTACTAATTCTGTATGCGACTTTAGCCCTCGGTGCATCCTTCCTTTGTAGTGTCCTAGAGGCAGTGCTACTCAGTACTTCTATTTCTCATGTCAAGGTACTAGAACAAAAAGGCAGCCGTGTCGCTAACCTTTGGGCTCGATTCAAAGATGAACCTGAACGACCTCTGACCGCAATTCTAACTCTAAACACTATTGCGCATACTGTTGGAGCCCTTGGTGTCGGTGCTGAAGTAGCAGCCATGGTCGAGGGTACCGAATCTGAAGCATTAGTGATGGCAGTGGCTTCCTCTGTGCTGACTCTAGGAATTCTAGTTCTCTCTGAAATTATCCCGAAGACACTCGGCGCCTTGTATTGGAAAAATCTCAGTGTCTTTTCAGCCTATACACTGCGGGGTCTAATCCTGATTCTACTACCAATCGTCATCCCAATGGAATGGATGAGGAACTTGTTCCCCGCAAAGTCTGAAAGTGCAGTTACTCGGGATGAATTAGCCGCTATGGTCGAAGTCGCAGAGGATGAGAGTGTAATTGAGACAGACGAAGAGAAGGCCATTAGAAATCTACTGAGTCTACGAGATCAAAATGTCACTACCGTGATGACGCCAAGGACTGTAATGTCCTTCGTGCTTGTAGATGACACTGTTCAGGCAGCGATGGACAAAAATCCAATCATGGTCCATGGACGTCTTCCTGTCTTCGATGGAGAAATCGACCAACCTGTTGGACTCGTACTCCGCTCCGACATATATCGCAAAGCCGCAGCAGACGAGCATCAAAGCAAGATGTCGTCATTGATGCGAGACATTGTCCGCGTAGGCGAGAAGACAAACCTCGATGATTTGTTGGATATCTTTCTATCTCGTAAAGAACAATTGGCTCTTGTCCAAGATGAATTCGGTGCTACACTTGGACTAGTTACGATGGAGGATGTAATTGAGACAATTCTAGGCGTCGAAATTGTAGACGAAAAAGACATAGAAGGTATCGAAGAAGGTGTTACTGGAGAAGACCTTCGAAAATTCGCTATCGAACGTCGTCAAGAGGAATCTGAATGATTCAAGATCTGAACTCGATTACGCAATCAAATCATGTTCAATCAATTATACAATCTACTCCCGACGAAGAGGTATTTCACAAGCCTATCCGGCGTCATGACCTCGATTGGTTACGCGTAATCCTCTTCGCACTTCTAATCTGGTTTCATTACTCAGCTTTCTCCCTAGGCCAAATTGAAGCTAGTGCATGGGATTTGCCTCTCTTCTTCATCATTGGCGTGATGCATCAATGGAGATTAGCCGCACTATTCGTCATATCAGGAATGGGAACAGCCTTTGCCTTGAAACGTAGAAATGCGAGAACCTATCTGAAGGAGAGAGCATCTAGACTTGGAATACCCTTGCTATTCGGAGTCTACATTCTTTTCTTTGGAATATTCGAACCCATAAGCTCAACGATTGGATTGTTTACAATTTTTCCCGGCAGTAAAGACATGCCATATGGCCATCTTTGGTTCATTTACAACCTCTTGATTTACTCAGTAATCCTCTCACCAATCTTCTTCTTAGTGAAGAACAAACCAGATGGTCTACTAATGAGAGGTGTTCGTAAATTACTAAAACTTCCATTTGGGCTAGGAATACTCCTTGTCCCACCATTGATTCTTGCTACCAATGGCATTCTGTTCAAACCATGGCGATTTGGAGAGGTTGGCATGTGGTGGGAATTCTCTCGGTATTTGCTTTACTTCCTGTTTGGCTATCTTCTAATCTCCGCGAAAGAGGAATACTTCACAGTCCTCGATCGTATTCGAATTCCTCTCACAATTATGGTACCAATCCTCGCCATCTTATGGTTCGTAATCAACGAATCAAGTGAGGTTCCAAAAATTATGGAAGGCGGTTGGTATAACAGAGGCCACCCCGCATTCAGCAACATTGCTGTAATTGCATCTATCGTTCAGTCGTTTCATGCTTGGTTCTGGTGTATGCTGATTTTCTCTTGGGCATCTAAACTTTTGAATCGACCTAGTTCATCTTTAGCCTACCTCAACGAAGCAGTGTATCCTACCTATGTGGTACATATGCACCTAACATTTCTCCCAATTGCAATCTTCAGTGCAATCGGTCTGAATTACTACATCAGTATGATTCTTGGAACAATCATCGTTATGTCTGGAGTAATGATTTGCTTCGAGATTGTTAGAAGAACACGATATGCTCGACCACTCTTTGGTATCCGCGGGAGCCAAGATCAAATAAATTCCATTTGGCCCTTCAGTGAAATAAAGAAACCCGAACTACGTATTGGACTCTCAATTGCTATGCACTTCGTCACATTCGGGATGGTGATTAGCCTGCTGTTATTTTTGATCATATCCGGATTTATCGCCGAATTATGAAGGCAAATCAATCATCAATCCATCTAAGATAGGTAGAATATGCATTGCCTCTTGAAGCACCAAAATGCTTCAAATCCTCGTCAATTACAATCTCCCAATCATCATTAGCATGTGGCTGAAGCAGTTCAAGGTGCTCTAATCCTAATGCAATATCCTCTTTAGCTTGGAGAATTCTTACCTCCATGGATGGCACTCCCCATTTTGGCACACTAAAATGTGACCAGTTTAGTTTACTATCTGGCCCCTTACGAAGAAAAGACCATTGAAGATCTAAGCGAGAAATATGACGGCCCATAATGGCGATACCTGTTGTTCTATGAGCAAATACCATCGGGAAAGATGTCATTGGCGATTCAAGATACACACGTTCGATTGGCATAGGCAAAGCCTCACTAAATTGATCTGCAAATCCCAGTGATACGAAGCCACCCATACTATGCCCCAATAGAACAACCGAAGTAATTTGTGACCAATCCCATACATTAGCCAAATCTCGCATCATATCCAGTACGTTCCTCCCAGATTCTACTGCAGTCCATATGGCTAAACCATCTGAATGACCATGACCTGGAAGATCTATCAAAACAGCATGATAATCACGCTCAAGAAACGGACCAATTCGTTTCTCAGAAGAGCTAGAATCTGATTGCCAACCATGTATAGCAATGATGAGTGGTGCTGGTTTGTCTAGCCAGCGTTCAAAACGAGCCACGGAGGAATCATTCACACTAGTCCATCTACACAGAGTAAAATCGCTCGAAGGTGACCTTATTTTCCGGACAGGGCGAACTAAACCAGTGAAAATTTTGTGTGAAACAATACCGACCATTAGTAAAAAAATACTCAAGACTCCCAGTAGAATTTCTAATTGAGTGATTCCAAACGCAATACCCAGTAATGAGGTTACAATAATTATACGTGTTAGAATAGGCCGAGTGACCTTTGGATCAATGGGTGAATAAGTCATGAGGGGTGGATCCTTCAGGACTCATCGGCTTCTTCGCCGCCCTCACCATCTACGCCCCAACCTCGCTGCTCAAAGAAATCACCTGAAGACTCAAGGCGCTTGAGCCAGCCACTAGATTCACCAGAACTAATGTGTTTTGTCAACCAAACACCAAGGAATGCTGTTTCCCATAGACCCATACGATCATCCTTACGAATCCGTGAAATGATAGTGTCTGCGAGGAAGATAAGTAGCGAGATAATACAGATTACCAAAACGACGATGTTGGTCTCTTTACTATATTCTAAAGCCAGTTGAATTCCAAATAAGCCAAGAAGGAGGAATGGGAAATAAAACGTCTTCATCAAGAAGAACATGAACATGGGAGCTTTCCCAGTGTGTCGGACAAACATTGTTCGAGTTGTGAAATTTCCTAATGTTCTACCAAACTGATAGGGCAGAACAATATTGTTCAACAGCATCAGAGCCAATCCTCCAATGATAAACCATGTGAAATCTGCATTCGTTCCAAGGAGACTAATTCCTAGAATTGGAATCGCCCATCCGTAGTTAACAATGAAGTCAACAATCCGCCGGAAGGAAAACGCTGCCATTCCGGCAATTTCGCGATCTTCACTAATCTTTCTGACGACTCGCTCCTTCTTCTCTCGAGGTTGCCTCTCTCTACGGCTACGACCTTTCTTCTTAGGCGCAGTTTTCTCTACAGGTTCATCATCGACTATCGTCTCTTCTTTCGCCTTTGAACGACGAGCGCGACGACCTTTCTTCTTGGGCGCCGTCTTCTCGACTTCCTTGGTAACTTCCTCAATTGAGGCAGCCTCATCGGCAACGTCCGCATCATCATCTAATCGGTCTAGCAGTCCCATTTTATTCACCCGTATCTTATCTTAATCCGCTTAGCCAGTTCGATATCCTGGACAAGACGCTGTGTAACCGCGTCTGGAGCGGAACCCAGTTCGCGATTGATCATATCAACGAAAGCACGACGGTCGCTATCATCAGCACCTGCTGGATCGTTGAAAACTGCGGAGAAGAATTCGATATCTGGACCAGAAATGAACTCTTTCTGAAACTCTTCGGGCATTAGACCAAGGAGTTCATTGGCAAGATCTGTAAAGGCACGGAAGTCCTCATCACTATCGTCGTCATCCTCGGACGATACATCTTCAGGAGTATCATCCATGACATCATCAGCATCTTCTTCATCCTCCGGAGGTAAATCACCAAGGTATTCATCCATGAGTTCTTTGATATCTTCAATATCACGCTCACCTTCAATGACCTCGATTACCATCTTCCGTTCTTCAACAAGGGCCTTCAAACGTGGTTGAATCTTGCGAATCAAACTCGTATCTCGTTCTTTCTTGGCTCGATCAAAGCGTTTCTTGAGAGGGCGAATAGCATCCTCAATTGCCGCCTTGAGATCTTCAACATCTTCCAAGTCTCCTTCGACGTCGATATCTTCTGATCGACCCCCACTTATCAGTTCAACCGTGGGGTTGACCTCCCGCATTGCCTGCTGTTCCTTCTTACGTAACACAATGATTTCACGGTCGAGATCTGAACCAAAGCGATTAGAGAAACGATCCAACAAAGTACCAACCTGTCCTGAAGCGATACGATCAATATGACCATACATCTGATCGTGATTCTGAACTGAGGAATCGGATTCTTCCCGAAGTCCTCGAAGATCGATACGGCCATCAGATGGGGGAAGTTCTGGAGGTGAAGCCGCAGAGGGAGGAGGAGGCATTTCTGCCGGAGGGACCGGAGCCGCAGAGGGAGGAGGAGGCATTTCTGCCGGAGGAGCAGGAGCAGCTGCTGGTGGAGGAGGAGGCATTTCTGCCGGAGGAGCAGGAGCAGCTGCTGGTGTAGGCGGAGGCATTTCTGCCGGAGGAGCAGGAGCAGCAACTGACGGAGGTGGAGGCATTTCACTCGGCGGAGGAGGCACTCCAGCAGGTGGCGGAGGAGGCATCATTCCACCAGGAGGTGGAGGTGGAGGCATGGCTCCTGGCGGCAACGGTGGATTCTCTTCATCCGATGTCATCCCGACCACTCTGTATCGGATTCAGCACGATTACGGTTTTAACATTCCCCGATGGAGGATACTCAATCCATGGAACCTTAGAGAGGCTCACACCACCGTTTGAGCCCAAGAAAAATACTCATAGCTTCTGAAACCTCGATTTCTTCGCCCCGATTGCCCTCGACAACTTCATTGCCGATTCTTGCAGTAATGTCGTCATGTAAAAGACGTACTTTCTCTGTTTCGTCCATCGAAAACGGTACAGCCTCCGTGAGGGAATCAAATGCACCAGAACCATCAGGATCTAAACGTGAAAGAGGGAACTCAGTGACTCGAAGACCAGCCTTACCGTGAAGACTTCCTACCCATCGAATCACACGTCGAACATCGACTGTCACATTATCGTCATTCTCAGCAGCCTGATCAAGTACCACGCTCTGATCACCGAGAATCAAGGACGTGAATAGTTCACCATTCTTTCCGAACTGCTTACCCATATTGTTGAGAGAGTTCTTCAATCGCCTCCTACGGTCTGCATCGACAGACATCGCCGCCAATGTTGCCATAGCCTTCTCACTCATCGTAGGCTTCCTCGACATATTGGCTGAACCTAATACGGCTGTAGATCGAAGTTCGCGAAAGATTCGATTACGTTCCGTATCAGATGATTGGTGATAATGCTCCAACCGATCAAGAACAGAATCAACACCACGTGCGACACGACGCCCCCAACCGACTCGAGGGCCAGTAAGGGCCATCTCAATGTTGAGATTAGCACCCGATATATGCGACACAATCTCCTGACGTGCCTTTGAGTCAAGGTGCAAAATACTCGGATGACGATAATGGATATGGAAGCCACGGTGGCCCGAGAAGCTGAACGTCGCATGTTCCTCTTTGAATCCAAAATCAGGCTCTAGGAAGTCATTCCATAGGCGAAAAGCTTGTTCTTGAATGGTCGTGAGCATCGCAGGGAAATTGAGGGCATCTACACCTGGAAGATGGTCACCATCCAAATCGAAAATGAGATCCGCTCCACGCCAGCCCTTGTCCGCCATCTTCCATTCCGAAGGACGGTCGTAGTATGCCGTACTGTGGAAACACGAATGCGGAGGACTAGAACGTGTCAAAATCTCATGAAGATCTCCAGCACTTGAAAAACCAAGATGACGACGAGGGGGTCTATCATCCCAACCCATGAACATCCATTCCCGACTACGAAGGCGAGGAGGAAGATAAAGATCAGAGGGGGCGAGATTGCGATAGAACTCCGAGAAACGGAACTGGTGCCTTGCCGTACTCACGACAGGGACAAATCGCGGAACTAAATCAATCCATCCGGAGACCAGCGACTTCCTTAGGTTCTGAGGAACTTACAGC
This sequence comes from Methanobacteriota archaeon, assembly GCA_002712285.1. Lineage (GTDB taxonomy): Archaea > Thermoplasmatota > Poseidoniia > Poseidoniales > Thalassarchaeaceae > MGIIb-N2. The sequence continues at coordinate 32,431 of PATC01000042.1, read as the reverse complement.
GCCTGTAATCTTCTCGTAACAAGATTGACAATAATATTCGGAATCAATTACCAAGGCTTCACCGAAAATCATTGGGTCGCCGCACATTGCGCACTTTGGACCCAACTGTCCGCGAGCAATGCTAAGTTTCTCTGCATTGACCATGGTTGTCTGAATCGAACAAGGCATTTCAACACAGCGGCTTAAACATGCTAAGGTCATACACATTCGTTTTTACACCGAACCTCCCGGTCAGGTTACATGGCATCAGGGGATTCCCGCAGTATTCGTATCGGCCACTCTCCGGATCCTGACGACGCGTTCATGTTTCATGCCATGACTACCGGTCGCTTCGACACCACTCCATACCTCTACGAGCACGCGTTACTCGACATAGAGACACTAAATCAGAAGGCATTAGACTGCGAATTTGAGGTCTCTGCCGTTTCTATTCATGCGCTACCCGACGTACTTGGAAATTATGTTCTCATGAACTGTGGTGCTTCGATGGGCGAGGGATATGGCCCAAGAATCGTCACTTTAGGAGAAAAGACTCTCGACGAAGTACGTAATGGAACAATTGCGATTCCCGGAACCAAGACCTCAGCCCATCTTGCACTAAGAATTATGATTGGAGATTTGGACACCGTTGTAGTCCCCTTTGATGAAATCATGAATGAGGTAAAAGCCGGCAATGTTGATGCAGGACTAATTATCCACGAAGGCCAGTTAACTTGGAAAGATGAAGGCCTCTTTCTTGTTGCTGACCTAGGTGAAATGTGGGCTCAAAGAACGGGAGGGCTTCCACTCCCGCTAGGTGGAAATGTTGTGCGTCGAGACCTCGGAACTGAGGCATGCGATATCATCACAGAACATGTTAGACTCTCGATCGCTCATGCTATCAATGACCCCAAAGAAGGACTTGCATTTGCAATTGAATGGGGGCGAGGAATTGATGAAGCGACAAACGAAGAATTTGTCCAGATGTATGTCAACAATCGAACCATAGACTACGGTCCCGAGGGTAGAGAAGCTGTGCGTCGATTTCTCAAAGAAGGCCAACAAATTGGAATGATCCGTGCAGATCTAGATGTAGATGCGCTTGAGTTCATTGGGTCGGGAGAGTAGATATGGAACAAAGACCAGAACGATCGGAATTCGATTCAGTCGATCCTGCGCCACCAAGTGATGAAAATGATATTTCATCGCTAAGATCTACTCTATGTAATGAATCAACTAGGATGTTTCTAAGGATGCGTGCTCTATTCTCACTCAGGAATATCGGTGGAAAAGACTCTGTAGATGCGTTAGCCGCAGCTTTCGAATCTGATTCAGCACTACTCAAGCATGAAATTGCGTATGTAATGGGGCAAATGCAGGATTCTGCAGCAGTACCGCATCTCATTGACCGATTAGCTGACGAGAACGAGGACGTCATGGTGCGCCATGAAGCAGCTGAAGCCTTGGGTGCAATCGGTGATAGAACAGCACTCGCAACTTTAGAGAAATTTGTTGATGATAATGCTGTCGTAGTAGCAGAATCATGCGAAGTAGCACTTGATTTGCTAGAATATGTATCGTCAAAACGTCTCAATTATACTGATTAAGACCATACGGATATAACAGGCATAGCCCTGCTATTTGTATGCAGGCTCGCATTCTCAGTGGATGCCTCGTCTTGCTTATGCTGCTTCCAGTCGCCGCAGCAGGCATTCCTGAGCCGGTCCATGTGTTAGATGATAGCCTCGAAATGAACCGACTTGATGGCAAGTTGGCCACAGATATCATCGACGTTGCACACTCACCCGATGGCTCAATGTTCGCTTCTGCAGACATGGTATATGTCAATGTCTGGAGAACGGATGGAGAACTCCTATTCTCCACTGCAATGGGAGAATTTAGTGGGCACGAGATTATCGATATCACTTGGACCACCGATTCATCTCACGTTATTGTAGCTCAGATTCAGCCAATGTCTGGACTTCCGTCTGTAACTGCTGTAAAAATTTCAGATTATACTGACAAGCGAACTCACACTGAAGAGCCAATAGATGGAATCGATGTCCAAGCCATTAATTCCACACGAATACTATTCTCAACTGTGTCAGAGGATTTAGTCGTGTACAATATCACAGATGAGGGGCTCCAGTTAGAAGCAACTGTCGATTTAGGTGGAGAAATTGGTTGTACTGCAGTACACAATGCAACTTCGCGCGTAATCGTTGGATTGACAGATGAAGATGATCATTTCGTGACACTCCTGAATCTTGACGATCTTTCTATTCTTCACTCTTGGCCTGTGGATGGCCAAATCTCTGACTGCTCATTCCGACATAACGGCGCAGAGGTATTATGGTCACTCAATGACGCGATAGTTCAACGACAGGCTAGCGACCCTTACACTTTCTTATCTATTATCCAAACCGAATCTCCTGTAATCCAATTTGAGGAGATTCATCTGGATGACGAAATTATTGCATTAACCGGAACTCTTGGTGAACAGCAAATGTTGGAATCTTGGGATACAATCAATCAGCAGCTCAATTGGAGAATGCAACTCGGCATGCAGACCCATGTGTTTTCCCTTTCTGAAGATGCTTCCGAGATTGCATTTGCAACAAATACAGGAGTCATACCACTGCATAGTTCCATTCCACATGAAACTGGAATAATCGCCAGTGGAATTGACACAGACGGAGATGGAATTCCCGATTCAGTAGATACTGATGATGATGGGGATATGATTCCAGATTCATACGATAACAACTGTATCGAAGATTCGGATTGTAGCCTTAATGCTGATCTGGATAACATTCGACGAATCGAAATGGATCTATCCCCAAATGGAACACTAACTATTCTAGAAACAATCACCTTGCCGTTAGACCTTTCAAGAGACATTCGCACAATGGCTTCCGTACTTCTGAGTGATGACACAACTACTTCTTTCCCCGAAGCTAATCTAATGGCACGACAATTGTGCGGCCCTACTGACTTAGATTCTATCGCGCAGGAATGGATTGACATCGTTAGGATTAATGGTAGTGTCCCATGGGGCGCAGAAACTACTTGTGAACAAACTGAGGGCTTGATTGGAACTTCAACCATTCAGAACGGCGTGGGTTGGTTGAGCCATGTGAGAATTACTTGGACAACGACCTTGAAGATAGATCCAACTCGCATGGTAGAACCCTATGATGTACGTATTCTCCAAGGACTTGAATCAAGAGAGGGTAGTATCCTTCAGAGCATCGAGAATCGCCCGGCAATCGTCCATGTCTTCATAGATGGAAAATTGATGAATTCTTCCTCTGCTTGGCCCATGACCGATGTATTAGAACTCACTATACTTCTTCCTGAAGAGCCCGAACCTACATTTTTAGGAAGTTTTCTCGATACATTCCTGCAACCACTGATAATTGTCCCGCTTATCATCGCAATCACTGCGGGTATCTTCGTGATTTTGAGAAGACGCATGAATTACGAATATCAACTCGAGGAAATTTGTGAAGTATGCGGATCAATGAATTCTCCAGGTGCTTTACTTTGCGCAGAATGTGGAGCACTCTTCGTCTATGAACAAGTAATGGAGAAACTTGAGGCTTGGATGATAGACAACTCGATGTCAGTTCGAGATCTCTTTGAACGCTTTGATGAAGATGGAAACGGGACATTGGAAGCAGATGAACTTGTTGCAGGGCTCCGCTCACTCAAGATTGCTGCATTACCAGTTCCACAATTAGAGGCACTCGTGGAGAGCCTAGACGAGGACGGGAATGGAGTCATTGATTTCGAAGAATTCGAAATGGCAATTGGTAGCGTACAGACAATGCAAGACGACGACGATTTTGAGGACGAACTTGAAGTTTGGAATGACGAACAAACAACCGAGAAATCTGCACCACGAAGGCCGCCTGATCAAAGGCCAAAAAAGCCTGATAAAAGTAAGCAGAAGAATGCTCCACGCGCACCGCCTAATCAACGAGAAGTAGCAATTGAATATACTGAATCTGAAGTAACAGAACCAACTCGACGCCGAAGAGTAACTCGTTCATCCAAGCGAAAGACGACAAAACGTATCACTCGAGATACAACAATCAATGAAATTCTTGAAGCAAGCGATTTAGATGCTACAGATGGCACTGAAGACAAGATTTCTGATAGTGATGATGATTATGATGATGCATTGCGACGGTTGACCGGTTCAGATTGAGGACTAGTCCACCAAGGCACATCTGTTTCGAGACCGCAGACCTCTGTGGCAAATCGTTGCATACTTGTACGATCACTTTCCGTCAATCGATTCCTTACTTCAGACCCAAAGTAAGTCTCCATCCTATTAACACTAAATCGTGTCACTTTTGCCGATTTGAGAATGACTTCCTTTCTAAAGGAAGAGTCGTTCTCAAATCTAGATAGAGCATACTCAAGATCAGATATAGCATGATTTACTGCTACTGAGTCCGCATCCTGACGAGCACAAAAGACACCGAAGACCATGGGCATTCCGGTTATGTCTAACCATTCATCGCCGAGATCCATTCGAACGAGATTTGGTTGAAGGTGTGCCTGATGTATCGCACGATCACCGATCAATAGCGCACCATCACATCGCTCAAGCATGGATTCTAGATTTGGACCCATCTCAATAAGACGTGGTCGAAAACCGCGCTCAGACAAAAGCCATGGAAGTAGAGTTCTCGAGGTAGAGGAATCTGTGGGTACGGCAATATCTCTCATCTCTTCAACTGGGCAATCACCGAACAGTAGTACAGAGCCAACACCGCCATCGGATGCAATTCCAATAGAATCGATGGCGCAAAGCGTATCTGCATTTCTCGCCAAATCTGCCATTGGAATAGGCGCAATCAAGCATTCACCACGCAGAAGATGTCCGGTCAACCATGAAGGAGGTGCAGGCAAAACCTTCCATTTAGAATCAAGACCATGGAACAATGGATCACAGTTAGCAAACGATACACGACCTATTACATCTGTACGCATTCTTTCACGCTCCATCTGCAATTGGTAAAGGAACCCAGAGGCCATCATCAGAAGGTGGCCTCCGAATATGTCTCTCGAAACGATTGTAGATAGTAGAGCGACGAATTGGAACCCCTCCTGCATCTTCAATTAAACGAGAAAGACGATTTAAATCGTCCTCGACTGAGGTTTGACTCCCGGCTTCATGCATAATCTCCTCATGGCCGACGGTACCATCGACGTCATCTGCGCCAGAATTCAGAGCAATTGCTGCAAGTTTGTCACCTATATTCATCCTGTACGCCTTGATATGAGGTATGTTATCGAGCATGATTCTGGAAATTGCAATCATTCGGATCGTCTCAGATCCAGTAGAGTGTTGAGCTTGGGGAAGTCTAGACCTATCTGGAAGAAACGGATAAGGAACGAAGCATTGGAATCCACCAGTATCATCCTGAAGTTTACGGAGTCGATCTAAGTGTTCAATCCGATGCTCTGCCTTTTCTATTGTTCCAAATAACATGGTACAGTTCGTTGGTAAACCTAAATTGTGGGCAGTACGATGGATATCAAGATACTCTTCACTGGATTCTTTACCATTACAAATTATTGCACGAATTTCATCATCGAGAATCTCTGCTCCACCACCTGGTAACGAAGTCAAACCTGCTTCCTTTAACGTCGATAGAATCTCTGAGAATGTCATATTACTCATCGAGGAAAGATGCTTGATTTCTACTGCAGTCAAACACTTCATAGAAAGATGGGGATGTGCTTCAATCGCAGAGCGAATCAATTCAGCATAATGCTCAACGGTCCAATCGGGATGGAGACCACCAACTGAATGCACCTCGTCAATACGACTCGAAAATGGCTGAATACGAGAGAGGTATTCCTCGACAGTTAACGCGTATGCATCATCGGCTTTACGACCTCTTCTAAATGCACAGAAACGGCAAGCAAGAACGCAAATATTGGTTGGGTTGACATGCAAATTAGAATTGAAATAAACCTCCTCCTCAAAGCGAGCCACTTTGAGTGCTTTACCTAGAAGTCGGAGATCAGTAAGATCAGCTTCCAATAGTAATTTGATCCCTAATTCATTACTTACTCTGCCTGTGACCTCTAGATCTTTCGCAGCCTCAATAACAAGCATGTCATCGATGCCCCCTAATTGCTTGACGACGGTAGGAAACCGATGACGCCAATCGGAATGACCCTTTGAGCCCAGCATTCGCAACGGTCATCGGTCGCAGCAATGACTCATGAATCCTCGCTCATGCCTTTGGTTTCGGCCAGAAGAGTTTGCGGAGTTCCTCAGCGATAAACACAGAAGATGCTACCAAGAATACCACTAACCAATCAATGCCAGACAGTGGCACTGTAGACACCATTTCGCCCACCCTGAATCCTGCGAAAGATGGGCTTTGAACCATGAAAAGTAGCATCAATGAAGAGATTGCAAAACTAACTGTAATCCACTTATTCGATGTCAATCCGAGACGGAATGCAGATACCTCATTCGAACGGCAATTCATGACATTCATCAACTGGAAGAAGATGAATACAGCGAATGCGCTCGTCCTTGCAGAAGCGAATCGATCTTCCGCATTGTGCGTCCAGCTTTCTACATCACAATCACCTATCTCACCGAAAGGAGATTCTCCTAGAGGACCTGGTGAGCAAGGTGCATTAGTTATCATGTCACCACCTGCAAAGTAGAATACGCTAGCAGTTCCAATGACCATGATGAATCCAAGGAAAAGAATCAGGAAGATATCCGGGGGAGTAGGTAGAGTCTCATCAATGGGCCGAGGAGGCTCTTTCATCACATCTTTTGTCTGTTCCTCAATACCCAGGGCAACCGCTGGAGGCCCATCCATCAAGATATTGATGACAAGTAGTTGAGTGGGGGTAAGGATTAGCCATTCTCCAGTCCAACCGAAGAAAATTCCAGTAAATATCAGAAGTGTTACTGCTGCAACATTCGTGCTAATCTGGTAACGAACGAAATTTCTGATGTTTTGATAGATTCTGCGTCCTTCATCTACCGCACTGACAATCGATGAGAAATCGTCATCTTGGAGTACCATATCTGAAGCATCACGAGCAACATCAGTACCTCCTCGACCCATTGCAATTCCAATATTTGATTTCGAGAGTGCTGGTGCATCGTTATCTCCGTCGCCAGTCATCGCTACAACATGGCCCTGCCTTTGGAGACGGTCGACAATTCTGAGTTTTTGATCCGGAGTTGTTCTCGAGAAGATTGACACTCGGTCAAGAATCGCGTCCAATTCATCATCGGACATATCACGAAGTTCTGAACCATGGATGGATAAATCGTCACCTGAAAAGATTCCAATCTCAGCACCGATTGCCTCTGCAGTTGACTTGTGATCTCCCGTAATCATGATAACACGAATACCGGCCTCATTACAGGTCGAAATGGCTTGAGGAACCTCAATCCTAGGGGGGTCTGAAATACCAACGACACCAAGAAGAATGAGGCCTTTCTCTACCTCATCGACATTATCTATGTCCTCTCCATCATGAATCTGGCGCGTAGCAAAACCAAGTATCCTCAATGCATCACCAGCATATTCGCTGTTAGCTTCAAGGAAACGCTGTAACCTCTCTTCGGTCAATGGAACAATCTCGCCATTCTCAACAGTCCGATCACAAATCTTCGCAAGATCACCTGCAGCACCCTTCACGAAGAGACGTCGCTCACCTTCAAACTCATGAATAGTAGACATTCGCTTACGACTACGATCAAACGGGAACTCCCGGAATCTAGGATGCATTTTCCTAAACTCGTCTACTGATGAATGCAACTTCCAACCTAATACAGCACAGGCAGTATCCGTTGGATTTCCAACGCCCTGCCAACTGGAACCTACCTGTCGTACGTTGCTGTTCTGAGCAAGTAAAGCACTACCCATCATCCATCGAAATGCAGGGATTGACTTCAGTTCGGCACGATCTGCCTCTGATAACTTAATTCCATCAATTTGTAGACCACCTTTGTTTGGATTGAAACCGCGACCTGTAACCTCATAGGAAGTCCCATTAAAATGAAAACGACGGACGGTCATCTCACCAGTAGTTAGCGTACCAGTTTTGTCCGAACAGATTACTGTAGTGCTACCAAGTGTTTCGACTGCTTTCATCTTTCGAATAATTGCTCTGTGACGAGCCATATTTCTCATTCCGATTGACAATGTAATAACAAGAATGATTGGTAGCCCTTCGGGTACAATGGCTACGAAGATTGCTACTGCGACGAGGAATTGTTCGGAAAGAATAGCATAGAGTTCTTCGCCACGCATACCGTTAATCAGGTAAGCCTTACCAAGACTTAGTGTGACAATAAGTAAGGCTGCGAAAATAGCAACATATCCAAGGAAACGCCCAAGCGTTTCAAGCTTGACCTCCAGCGGCGTCTTGGGTGCTTCAACCTCTGCGAGATCTGCGGCGAGACGGCCCAACTGGGTATTCATTCCAGTACTAATGACTACCCCGCATCCACGACCTGAAGAAACAACTGTCCCCATGTGAGCCATATTCTTTCGATCAGCCAACATCAAATCCTCAGATAATGATGAGATGACCTTTGAAACAGGATTTGACTCACCGGTCAATGTGGCTTCGTCAATAGCCAAATTATGGGATTCAATAATCCGAACATCAGCAGGGACATTCATACCTTCATCTAAGAAAACTACGTCTCCTGGCACAAGTTCCTCCGTTGTGACACGAAGGTCTTTACCTTCTCTGAGAACAACACAAGACCCGACAAGCATCTCTTTCAGACTATCCATTGCCCGCTCAGCCTTCGCCTCCTGCATATAGCCGAAAATCCCGTTAAGACTCAGAGCGATAACAATGAAAATTGGCGTACCTTTGTCCTCAGGATCGAATAAAAAGGCGATTGAAGCCGCAGCAAGTAGTAGGTAAACCATCGGGTCACGATATTGATCAATAAGTTTCCATATCCAATGTGTAGGAGATTCTTCATCGAGTTTGTTGGGGCCTATTTCGGCTGCTCTTCGAAGTGCCTCTGATTCATCGAGGCCATCCTTGGAGGAATCAAGTGCATCTAGCGTCTCCTCGACTGTTAGAACATGCCAATTAGGCGTCGCGGCGGGAGTAGAATTAGGGTCCGAATCCTCGCCCATTAAAGGCCCTAATCATATGGAGTATATCATTCTCCCCAAATCAAATAGATACGCAGATATCTTGAGGTGAATTGCACTCGGGAGAAACATGGGGGACGGCCGTATCATCGAATTCGGCAATGATGGGAGTACGGTTCACGAACTCACCCTTCGCGCATTACTGATTGGCGTAGTCCTTGGCGCTCTGTTAACTGCAGCCAACACATACCTTGGTTTACAATTAGGAATGACGGTTAGCGCCTCGATTCCAGCCGCTGTCCTGTCAATGATTATCCTGCGTTCAATGCGACTTAGAGACGTATCAATTCTTGAAAATAATCTTGTTCAAACAATGGCAAGTGCAGGTGAATCGTTGGCCGCTGGTGTAATCTTCACTGTTCCTGCTCTTTTGGTCATGGGAATGGAAATGCGACTTCTTGAGACATTTATCATCGCTATATTGGGTGGGGTTCTTGGTACCATGTTTACTATCACATTAAGGCGGATTTTCATCGTCGAGGAAGCTCTACCATACCCTGAGGGTGTCGCATGTAGAGAGGTCCTCGCCGCAGGTGAACGCGGTGGTTCAGGAATGACTGCAATCATCTACGCACTTGGCCTTGGAGCGATGTATGGGTGGGTTACAAAGGGATTCAAGATTATTGGCAAGCATGGCGAACCACACCTTTCAGGTGCAATGGATTTTCTTGGCACGCGACTTTACATCGGATTTGAAATGAGCCTTGCACTAGTATCCGTCGGATACATCGTTGGCATCCGTATTGCCTCATTCATCTTCCTAGGTGGAGTCATTGGCTTCGGTATTTTGGTACCTATTCTTGGAGTTCTACAGGGATGGCCAGTGGGCATGGATCCTGCAGATGCTTTCATGGCACTCTGGTCACAACATATCCGATTCGTTGGAGTTGGTGCGATGGTTGTAGGCGGAATCTACACACTTTGGTCAATGCGATCTACCATTGCATCTGGCGTTTCTAAGGCAATCAAAGGTGCAACGGATGATTCAGATGCCGTAGTCCGAAGAGAGGACCAAGATATCGACATTCGCACTACATTCTATGTCGCTGGTGTAATTGCAATCCTTACTTTTCTATTCTATTGGTATAGCATTGGTAGTATCTTACTCGCCTTTGTGGGCGCTTTATTCCTTACTGTCGCTGCATTCTTTTTCAGTGCCGTTGCAGGCTACATAGCTGGTGTGGTTGGATCATCAAATTCGCCAGTCTCAGGAATGACAATTGCGACCCTGATGGCCACCTCACTCATCGTTTGGGTTGTTGGAGATCTCGCCCTAGGATTAGAAACTGAGGAACTGATGTATGCTACTTTGCTAATTGCCTCTGTCGTCGCTGTCAATGCAGCGATAGCAGGGGACGTGATGCAGGATTTGAAGACTGGACACCTAGTAGGTGCAACACCATGGAAACAACAGATTGCTGAGGTTGTTGGAGTTTTAGTCGGAGCATGTGTTGCTCCCTTTACAGTAGTGCTTCTACATCGAGCATTTAGAATTACAAAAACAGCGTGTTATGCCGATCCTCCAGCAATAGACGGTGTAATTCCAACAGACCCGAATTTGATTGTTGAAGCCTGTAGTGGTGCCCTCCTCGCCCCACAAGCTGAACTCATTGGAGCAATTATTCAGGGTGTATTTGGAGGCAGTATCAACTTACCAATGGTTACACTAGGATTCATTATCGCTGGCCTGTTAATCTGGAAGAAACTTCCCGTAATGTCTGTTGCAATCGGCATTTATCTTCCTCTACAACTTTCTTCAAGCATCATGATTGGTGGAATCATCGCTGCTTTCATGCTAGGAACAGCAAGATTGCGCACAGATGGAGATCTAATTGGGGAAATGTCCGAAGAAGCTGAATTCGAGGTCAAGAAAACCCATGACCGGGGCGTTCTTCTCTCAGCAGGTCTCATCGCAGGTGAAGCACTAATGGGGGTAGTTGTCGCCCTATTCATTGTCCTATCAGATGTAGTAAAGCCACTACGTCGTCCAGACGAATGGTTCTGTAGCCAGTCCGCTACTGATGTTGAAGGTGCTTCTTACTGCGTTGAACGTTCGCTTGCAATCCTACCTACGTGGATTTCTGCCCTATTTTTCCTATGGTTTGTATTCGTATTCATCCACCTTGTCAGCCGTGCCCTTCCCCGGAAAGAGGAAGATGCTCTACATGGAACTCGGCCACCTGGGTTCGATATGCCTGTCCTTGACCTCCTATATGACTCGGTTGCTATCGTAACCCAAGGAGGACGAGACCTCGTAGATACTGTACGTGTAGATGATTCTGAAGAAGGATGAGAATCATCAAAGACCCATCTCAGATGATGACTCATTATGTCTGATGATTCACCTGAGTTCAATCAGAAATCTGTGGACGAACTCATCGATATTGCACGTGGTTGTCGACGTGAAATTGTCAAGATGGTAAAGAGGGCTAATGCAGGACATCCAGGTGGAAGTCTTTCCGTAATCGACCTCATTGTTGGACTATATGGACGGACTATGCGTGCTTCTCCTTCAGAACCGAAACACCCGGGAAGAGACCGGTTAATCCTATCCAAAGGCCATGCATCTCCAGCAATGTATGCTGCATTACATGCCTTTGGATTCCTTGAAGAATCAGATCTCCATTCCTATCGCATGTACAACGGTATTTGCCAAGGCCATGTCGATTCGAAATGGACCCCTGGTGTAGATTTCTCGGGAGGAAGTCTTGGAATGGGACTTTCCTTCGGCCTTGGCATAGCAATTTCTGGACGCTTATCAGGTCGTGATCACCATTCATGGGTTATTCTCGGAGACGGAGAATGTCAGGAGGGGGAGATTTGGGAAGCTGCTATGGCTGCAGTACACCACCGATTGGAAAATGTTACAGTCATTATTGATGTGAATGGAATTCAAAACGATGACTTCGTCGATCAACAGATGGAGATGGGGGACTTATCTTCAAAATGGGCTGCTTTCGGCTGGAAAGTCCGAGACATGAATGGCCACGATATGACGGAAATTTCCGAAGCAATTGATTGGGCAAAGGCCACAGTTGGCCCTTGCGCTATACTCGCCCGAACTACAAAGGGCAAAGGTGTGAGTTTCATGGAAAATAATCCCTCATTCCATGGTAAGGCACCCAATGATGAGGAATTTGAACTCGCTATGCAGGAGTTGGCATCATGATGAACGCTGCAAGTCGTGACGGCTACGGAGCCGCTCTTCTTGACCTATCTGGGAATGACAAGATTGTCGTTCTTGAAGCAGATCTTGGTAAGTCTACAAAGTCCTGCCTCTTCCGAGCGGAACAACCTCAACGCGCATTTTCAATGGGTATTGCTGAACAAAACATGATGCTAGTGGCTGCAGGACTAGCCTCTACAGGAATGATACCTTTTGCTTCCACTTTCGCAATTTTTACAGAACGTGGATTTGAACAAGTTCGTAACGGAATTGCCCGGCCTGGGCTAGTGGCACATATTTGTGGTAGTCACGGAGGAATTCATACAGGTACTGATGGTTCTTCAGCGCAGTCCATTGAAGATTTAGCAATCTACCGCACTCTCCCAAACATGACAGTGATGCACCCTTGTGATGCTGTTTCAACTCGTGCATTAACGAAAGCACTAGCTAGCCATAATTCTCCATCCTACACCCGGACTGTTCGAAATAAAACACGGCAAATCTACACTGATGATGAGGCAAGCACATTAGAAATCGGCAAATTTTCTGTTTTGACTGAAGGTACTGATGTTGCAATTCTCGCTTGTGGAGTCATGGTCCAAGAGGCGCTCGATGCAGCAGATACCCTTGCAGGCGAGGGGATTCGTGCTACTGTTGTCGATGTTCATACGCTGAAACCATTCGATCATGATGAGATGAAGCGTATCTCCGAAGAATGTGGAGCCGTAGTCACCGCTGAAGATCATTCCATCATTGGAGGCCTCGGAGGTGCAGTCGCCGAAAGCCTGACTTCTCACCATCCAGTACCTCTCGAACGCGTCGGTGTAGAGGATACCTACGGAATGAGTGGGCAACCAACTGAATTGATGAAACATTACGGCCTAACAGCAAGCCACATAGTTGATGCCGCGAAGATTGCTATTAAACGACGAAACGATTGAAGCGTTCTGAGTTTGCAATGCCCTAATGAACGGGTAGTGTGTGGATGAGACCGATGTCCGAGGATGACCCGCTCCGCGATTTGCTAGATGGCAACATCTCAGCGGAAGAACTCGAAGCAATTCGGGCAAGTCCAGATCTGAGAAAACTTGCTCTTCGAATGTATGGTGATTCAGTTCTTGAACTCCTAGGTGAAGAAATCATTCCCGAGACTGCCGCAGATGAACCCGATGTGGATCTTGAAATGGTAGAGGTCATCCCTGAAACTGTCCCAGTAGTTCGTGCCTCAATCGATTCTGCCTCTGCTCGTAAATCTGGAGTAAACACTTCATCGGGGAAGAGTGGAATCTTGCTTACATTAGGCGGTATTGGTGGTCTTGGAATTGGACTTACAAACGTCTACTGGGGACTCGGGAACATAATTCCAACCTGTGCTGATACTGTGCACCAAACCTGCGGAATCTCACTCAAGCTCAACTGGGCAAGTGCTCATCTAACTGCTGACAAATTAGGTTGGAGTCCAGTGGGCACATGGGGAATCCCTGACATGGTACTTGTTGGAGCCAGTGCGCTCTTATTGGCCTTCAGTTTCATGCGACGGCGCTAATTCTTGAAGCCCATCAATCTCAGATGGTGGCCGATGTCCTCTTGTTCTAAAAGTGGACCAGAAAACACCTTGAAGAATTTTCATACCAACAGAAAACACTGTGCGTATCGTTCTTATTGGATGGAAAACAGCTCGCAATGGATTACCTGTTCCTTTCAATGGATGGTGTAGTTGCTTGAGAAGTCCTTCAGGGATGTATTCATCGACACCATATTCATCTGGTCGACGATCTTTAGGCATGTAGTAGGTCCCAAACAAGATATCCCAAAACGGAAGAAAACCACAGTAGTTAGACCAATGAGCCTCCACAACTTCAAAAATCAAAATTACTTATTTGATCAATACTACTGATTGTATCAATACATTCGAGCAAGATGTTGACGTGTTGTAGTCATCTCACCTGAAACGATACATGGCTTCGGCTCTGCAAATGGCTCCAAGGCCTCACCGAGAAGAGTGAGTCCAGATGACTTCTCAAGCACCTCTGCATCTGCATCAGTACCACAAAAAGCAACTTCGAAGATGGCGCCTTCACTATCTAACTCACTAAGATTATTCGCGAACCGGACAATTGAGGTGCGATGCTCCTCTGAAGCTTTGAGCAACGTGGCTTGAATTTCCGTGAGTTCAGAACGGACATAGGATTCAATGTCCGAAATTGGAAGCGGATGTTTTCCACCAGTTCTACGAGCAGCAAAGGCATTGCCATTTTCGACATCTCTAGGACCAATGTCAAGGCGGAGAGGGACCCCTTTGATTTCCCAGTCATAGTACTTCTGTCCAGGACGAATATCACGATCATCTACATGAGTTCTAATTCCAATCGCTTTCAGACGATTATTGACTTCATGTATCGTTTCCATGACTGCTTCTGTCTTGTGTGCTGCGACAGGTATCAGAACTACTTGGATAGGCGCCATTGAAGGTGGCATTATGAGGCCTGCATCGTCACCGTGCATACCGACAACAGCACCCAAGAGTCTCTCAGACATGCCATAGGTTGTCTGATGGCAGTGCTTCGTAGTTCGATCCTCTGCCTCATAGGTCAAATCGAAAGCCTGCGCCCATTGATCACGATAATGATGACATGATGCAACCTGGAGCGTGCGCCCATTGGGCATTATCACATCAATCCCAATCGTATACCATGCACCTGGAAAAGTATCCCAAACTGGACGGCGGGAAGCAATGTAGGGGAGGCCAAGATCATTCATGATATTAGCAACAATTTCTAGATCTTCCTCAATCTGACGTGTAGCATCTTCTTCATCGACATGAGCAGTATGCGCTTCAAAGAAGTGAATCTCACGGACACGAATGAATGATCTAGTTTGCTTAGTTTCATACCGGAATGTATTGACAATCTGGTACGTCTTCAAAGGTAAATCTGCATGACTGCGCACCCATAATGGAAACATAGTGTACATTGCAGTCTCAGAAGTGGGGCGTAGGAACATTGGGACATCGAGGTCACTCTCTCCTGCATGCTTGACCCAATAGACCTCTTTCTTGAAGCCCGCTGGCTCCTCATCCATTCTAAGTTCAGATGGATCTACGCCGGCTTCACGTGCTGCTTTGAGTAAAGCAACAAGACGGTTCTCCTTTTCCAAGAGGTCTTCTGGGATGAGTAATGGGAAGTGAACTTCGTCGTGACCAGTCCGTTCCATCTCTGCATGAGTCAACGCATCGATACGCTTCATCGCCCGCCAACCATAGGGCCGCCAGACATCCATGCCCTTGATTGGATACCTTTTGTCTACAAGGTCCGCAATCTCAACAATAGCTGGATACCAGGCGTTGAAGTCCGCCTTTGGAGGGATTCCCCGCTTCGCCTTGTCGTGGTTAGCCATCATTCCGAGGCCTAGGATGCTGAACTTCAATCCTGCGCCAAAAGAAGCCTATCAATCGCTACAACGATAGATTCGAGATTAGCGAGTTCACTTACCTCGTCCATGGTAACCCATAGTGCACGACGTCCATCGCCTTCAATCCAAGATAGATCATTTGCAACTACTGCAGAAACTCCACTCCGTTCAATTTGTGAGCGAGCCGCTTGAACAAGTTCTTTTTCATTTGAATTCGACAAGAGTTTGAAACCGATGACGGGGCCAGCACCAACACCTCGATTCTTCCCTAACCAAGTCACAATACCATCGATTATTTTCGGGAAGGGAGATAATCGAAGGCCCAGAACATCATCTGAAGATATCTTTCCAGAGAATGGTTCGTCTACTACATGATCAGAGATGGCTGCTGCGCTGATTACGGCGTCAATGCCAATCTCGTCATTCTCTATCAGGTCCTTCGCCCAGCACTTCATCGAACCTACATCAGGGGAATATACGATTTTGAATCTTGAATCGTCGATATCTAGAGAGGTTCTACCAGCAAGTATAGTCACTTGATGACCTAAGCGATGAAGACCATCACAAATCCCAAATCCGGTTTGACCAGTACTACGGTTAGTGATTACTCTGACATCATCAATCGATGATTCAGTACCTCCAAGAAGAACCAGTACATTCCGATGATGTGGACTCCTGTTCAGATAGTGAGCGAACTCTGCCACGATATTAACTGGGTCGGGTTGCTTCCGTCTACCTTCCTCAGATTCCGAAACCAATACCTTCGCACCACGTGCAATTACAGAATTAATCAAATCCTGAGTTACAGCGTCGTCGAATAGATCATTGTGCATCGAAGGAACCACCATTGTAGGGGTCCCATTTCCTGCCGCAGCAGCCATCGCCATTGCCAAAGGTGAATCCATTACACCGTTGACATGTTTCGCCAAAGTATTCCTTGTAGCAGGCGCGATCAATAACCCATCATAACCGTCGAGTTGGGACATGTCTCCGTCCCACTCTACATCCACATTCGCTTGAGTAGCCCACCTCACAGCAAGCGGCGAAATTACCTCAGTAGCTGCTCGAGTCATAATCACATGTATCTCGGCTCCATGCCTTCGAAGTTCTCGGGCCAATCTTACAGTCTCGACAGCTGCAATGCCACCACTAATCCCTAGGAGGACCTTACGCCCCTCAAGAGCGCGACTCTTCAGGACGACGTCAACATCCCGGGGCATAACCACCGGACTAACTCCGCCCTCAATAGACCGTCGATGGCTAAGACTGATGTCTCAGCACCGACTCAGATGACCATGGATGGCCTGCGGACAATGGAGGAACAACTGAGACGAGCCCATCGTCAACAGTCCCTTTTCATTGCATTGAACGGCTTTACTTCGGCATGGGTACTTGGTTCGATGCATGAAATGATGGTCTTCCTCGGGTACGCTTTCGCTACGTTTCATGCAGTTGCAGCGCTTCTCTTCTCGAGGAGAGCAAATGTGATTGCAATGAGGATGGGGCAGTTATCATACATACTCAGCTCAACTGTCCTCTTCCTTTTCGGAGCACTATGGGTATCTAGTGGAATCTTTCTCGATGGAATTCTACTCCTAATCCTGGGGGTTTTCGGAGTCATTCGAACACGTAGGATTGAAGATCCCAGATATCGATCATGGTACACATCCGGTTCGACAGGATTAGCTCAGAGTATGCTTGCACGTTCAAATGAGGTAATCGCCAGTTGTCCTTCGTGCACAAGTCTTCTTGCAATCGTCGTAGAACAGATGACAATCAACGACATTTGTCCTCACTGTGGACAACCTCTAGTTCCATCTGCACGGAACGAACTAGAACAGGAATAAGTTCTCAGCGTGATGCAAGCGTTAGTGAAGACCACATGTCAGTAGGCACTTCCATGGAGAGACGAAGTCCACCAAGAGCACCAAGCATTACAGGATCATCAACAACCTGAACTGTGCAATCCCCGATATCAGCGAGACGATCTTCAATCATGATATTCAAGCCCTTGATACCTGACCCTCCACCAGCGAGAACCATATTGTTACGGAACTCATTGTGGAACTCAGGGTTACTCGAGGAAATCAATGCCTTAACATTGGCAACAATGGGGTCAACAATGGACTCACAAGCCTTCTGAACACAATCCGTGATATCGAGAGACATTGCCTTACCCTCGATGCTGAAGTCGACAACAATCGGCGCATCTGGCATTGCAGTGCGAACGAAGGAATACTGTTGCTTCCAGCGACGTGCCATATCCTTGGTAACCTGAGCACCAGCATACTTCTTCTGAACCTCTTCAATGAGAGTGTTATCGATATGATCACCTGCATAACTTGTATGCATCTGGTCTTCAGGACCAGGGATGGTTCCGTATACTCTAGCGATATCACAGGTCCCTGCACCGATATCGATGACAATTGTGTGGCCAATCATGTCAAGAGCGTAAGCAACTGCGAATGGCTCAGAGATAATCATGGCTGCGTTGACGCTACCGGATGCAGCATCAAAGATTGCAGTCTGATCAGTGAAGGAAGCCTCGGCAGGGGCGCCAATAACTGCAACTACATTGTCATAATCTTCAGGGTCACCGAGATTGATTAGATGATTAATGAAATGGGCGATGAACTTCTTATCTTCTGCCGTGTCTTTGATTACACCATGCTCAAGAGGACGGTAGAGATTCAAAGCAAGACGGTTCTTCAGAGCCTCTTCACCAAAAAGAACATCCTTGCCCAACATATTGCGAGCAATTGGGTCCTTAGGTGTGCCGACAACCGTGAGTACTTGTTCCTCATGGCCAGCACTCGAAGTTAGTACAGAACGAAAAGTTCCGAGATCGATTCCAATGTAGAGGTCGTTGTCGCCAGCCATGTTTCCATCACCTTGGGTATCGGGCTATGTGTGGCAGTATATGAACAGCACGACGCAGTTAGACCCATGACTGACATGACTCACACCACCAACCTCCATGGTCCGGAAGATAAGAAATCATAGCATGGCAGGCAGGACACTCTTTGACAACATCATTACCGAATCTATTGATGAGAAGTTGCATATGTTGCTCATCCGAGATTCCGAGATTAGTCCTCATTATCCACAGTAGCTCATCCTCCGAAGGAGTGATAACTCCGTCATCTAGGACTATTCCTAGCATCTCACGGTAGTCCTCAATTGTCATCATTGCATCCACGTCAATAACGCGACCATCACGTTCCAAGAGCATGTTTTTTCCACCAGGATCATCAACGAAAATTACTACACTACTGGGATTTATACTAGCATCACGTGGCTCAAACACGATTGTATCTCCATCACCCTCAGCATGCACTATGGTTGACCGACGATTGATGATTGAAGCAATGTTTCTACATGTATCAGGAATTGTACGACCTACCCGCCAGCCTCGATCGTCTCGGGCATCCATGCTGTAGAACTCTGTATCTTGACCAGGGTATTCAATTCGAATCTCCTCCCCTCCGTCGAAATCATTGCCTAAGACAGAAATGATGGCAAGATCTGTTGCGACGATATTGTCTTCTCCATCAAATGAAATCATCAGAGGCTTTCGCTCCTCCTCAGCTGCGTTAAATGTCCCAGCTAATCCATCCATCCACTTAGATTGCAAACGACCAAGTGTTGCTTCTTGCTCTGTGCTCAACTCAGATTCGATACCAAGAACTCCACGAAGACTTCCCTTTTCGAGTTCTTCCTTAAATTCCTCAACTTTCTTCTGTTCGTCATGAATAGACTCACGTTTTGGGCCAGAAGATGCAGCGTTAGGATCGGGCCATTCGTATGAGCACCGAGCGCACTGAAGGTAGCCTTGGATGCTCGATGGTTGAGCATCTCCACCACAACGAGCACAATCGCCCTCTTCATTGACCTGAAGATTGTTTTTCGCTTCTTCCCGGCCACGTCGGTTGAACATCAGTGGACTACATGAGGCGGCGCACATAGGAGTTACGCAACATTACATGCGCTCGAGAATTGTGGCAATTCCCATACCGCCCCCTATACACATGGTGGCTAAGGCGTATTTGCCACCGGTTCTATGGAGGAGGCTTGCGGACTTACCCATGATGCGTGCACCGGAGGCGCCCAATGGATGACCGATAGCAATAGCGCCACCATCCATGTTGATTTTTCCCATAGGTAGATTCAATTCATCTATGCAGGCAAGTGACTGACTCGAGAACGCCTCGTTTAATTCGATGACATCAATATCATCCACAGTAAGTTCTGCACGATCTAATGCTAACATGGTTGCGGGTATAGGTCCAAGGCCCATCTCATCCGGGTGGACACCTGCCACTGCTGCAGAGACAATTCGTGCCATAGGTTTGAGACCATGCAAATCGACCGCTTTTTCAGAAGCAATTAGGCTGAAAGATGCGCCGTCAGTTAGGGGTGAACTAGTCGCTGCAGTGACAACACCATCTTGGATAAATGCAGGCTTAAGTCCAGCCATTGCATCCAAAGAAGATTCACGCATACAACCATCGACATCGGGCCCGTAAGTCACATCTGATGAACAAATTGTAGCAACTTCTTCTTCGAGAAGGCCTTCTTCCTTAGCGGAGATTGCCTTGTTATGACTATCTAAAGCGAACTTCTCTTGCCTCTCTCTGGATATTCCATAACGTTCTGCAACATTCTCTGCAGTGAGCCCCATACTAATGTAAGCATCAGGCATAATTTCCTCAAGGAAAGGTGAGGGGATACGGTTGAATCCACCTCGCTGGATACGACTCATCGATTCGACTCCACCACAAAGGAATAGATCGCCCCATCCACGTGCAATCATCCCGGCAGCAGTATGCATCACCTGCATTGATGATCCACAAAGTCGATTTGTAGTCATCCCAGGAAGGCTTGGAGAGCCTTTGAGGTAGTGTGTGATAATTCGTCCAATATTGAGCCCCTGCTCGCCCTCTGGATAAGCACAACCTACCATCACATCATCTAAGTCATCGGGATTTACACCGGTACGATTCAACAAATCAAAAGCAACTTGCCCGGCAAGATCGTCTGGACGGACATCCTTCAAAGGCCCTTTATGAGCGCGGGTGAAGGGGGATCGGACGTAACCACAGATGTAGGCGTCCATAGTATTGGGGCCACACTCAGTCGAATGAATATGCCGAAGAAATTCAAGCCATAGGATGCAATCGTCTTATCTATTGCCGCGGATTCGCAAGAATCGTTCCCATGATTCGTGAGTGCAATGTCCACGGCTACTTCTCAGATGATAACCTCTGCCCCGTATGTAATTCCGAAGGGAAATTCATCATGCGGACTGGCGAAAGAGAAACTTTAGGACGGCGACTCGCTCGCGTCTGCAGACACGACCCGGACCGTTACGGCCTTGAAATGGACATCAACGGGTGGGTCGATATCCGTGAATTCGTGGATGCTCTACGTGACAAGGAACAACGTCGTTTTGGCCGCTGGTTGCGCCCACACCACATCAAGGCTGTAGTCGAGTGTGATGGGAAGGGGCGGTACGAGGTTCGCGGTAACACCGTTCGTGCGACCTATGGACATACTGTTGAGATTGAACTTGATCTTCCTACAGATAACATTCCTAACGCTCTTTACTTCCCCTGCGGCGATGACGAACTAGAGGTCTTGATGGATATCGGTTTGTTACCAGGTGACCGTAGCCACGTCCATCTCTCACAAAGTATCGACAAAGCAGTAGAAGCAGGTCGTCTTGGTGGAAAGAAACTCAAGCGACCGATTATTCTCGAAATCGATACTGCTAGGATGATAGCAGATGGGGACTCGGTATGGCGTGCCGGGACTACTGTATATCTTGCAGAAAAGGTGGAACCACAGTACCTCGACCGAATTGAAGAAGACCACGAAGATCTTGCTCACCATGTAGCTCAATGGGACGAAGAGGAATGATCGTCAAGGCCTGTAGCCACAGGCTGGACAGAACTCGATATCAACTTCAAATGGCGCATCACACTTGGGACAACCGTCTCCTTCGACACGTTGAATCGGTCTCGATTCAGCGGCCTCAATTAGACGTGCAGATGAATCTACTTCTTCGAATACCCGACTCTTCAGTTCCTCTCTAATTTCGACTGCTGCTGCGAAATCTAAGGCCTCTTGAAGTGCAGAATCAATACGCACACGAACTCGTTCCCGCTCATCCGGATCTGCAATCTCACTGAGGTCATTTCTGCGCGCCTGCAGGTATCGTCGAAACTCATCGATGGTGGGCGCCATACACCTGCGAACACAGGGAGACGGATGAATCTGTGTGCGCACCATCATCAATGAGCAAGCACTGGGGCCATCATGGTCGAACAGCGTCGGGCTGTCATCAAACTCGGTGGCGGCCTAATTACGGAAAAGAGTGGCCTCTGTGAACCAGACCATGATTCAATCCGAATTTCGACGGGAGCAATCGCATCATTGGTCAAAGAAGGATGGACAATTGCTCTAGTACACGGGGCAGGTTCCTTCGGTCATGCTAAAGCGAAACGCTGGAGATTAACCGAGGGCCCAGTAGATGCAGACTTGGGTGAGGAAGACGGAATTACAAATCAACGAGAGGCAGTCAATGCAGTCAGACAAGATATGATGAATTTGAATCGTCTAGTCAAGAATGCACTCGCTGAACATGGTATTGATTCAGTGACATATCACCCACATAAATGGGCAAGCGGTACTGGGTGGAACTTCACTGGAAATCTCGACTTCCTTGGGAAAAATAAGGTTACAATCACCTACGGAGACGTGGTCGACGTTGGATATGATGGATTTGGAATACTCTCAGGAGATGATCTGATGCTAAGAATCGCAAAAGAATGGGGGGATGTTCAATCCTGTATTTTCTGCTTAGCCGACTGTGACGGAATTCTCACTCACCCCCCTGGCCACACAGATTCTACATTACTCAATACATGGGACCCATCCGTAGGCTTCGGAGGCCGGCATGAATCGGAAATAGATGTCACAGGGGGGATTGACTACAAAGCGCTTCGAGCCGCTAGTATTGCGCAAACTGTGCCACTGGTATGGTTTGTTGATGGGCGTTTTCCGACTCGTATTGTCGATGCATGCAATGGGACAAATACAATCGGAACACGCATCTTCGATTCGCCCGTTCGATTATAACCCGGGAACAACCCAATCAAAAAGAGGGGGATAGTATGGCAGGTAACGTGCTTGAAGGAGAAGACCCCGAACAAGCCGATATGATGGACGAGATGTGCATACTCGTCGACGAGGATGACAAGCCTATCGGTTCTGCCAGCAAATTAGATTGTCACCGAGGAGCAGGATTACGTCATCGTGCTTTTTCTGTTCTTATTTTCGACGACCAGGATCGCCTCCTACTCCAAAAACGAGCAAGCGACAAAATCACTTTTCCTGGCGTCTGGGCAAACTCATGTTGTAGCCACCCCCTAGATGTAATCGGCGAGCGAGAAACAGAAGGAGCTTCAGGTGTCCGGAATGCTGCTGTGAGAAAAATGGAACAAGAATTAGGCATTCCAGAAGGCGTAATACCTCAAGAATCTCTGCAATTCATCACCAAAATGGAATATGAAGCACGCATGAACGATGTATGGGTCGAACACGAAATCGATCATATTCTCGTAACTCGAGCGAATGTCAAAGTGAAGGCCAATCCAAACGAGATTGACGAATGTCGTTGGGTGACTCAAAAAGAACTGAATCAAATGGTGAAGGCTCACGAAGCTGGCGAACTTGTCATAGCACCATGGTTTGATCTAATTCGGAGTAATTTGCTGAAAGATTGGTGGGGAGATATTGACGATATGTCGAAACATGTTGATGGAACAATTCATCGTTTCATCCAAGAAAGACCAGATCGTGCTGGACTTACAATGATGGAACGCCACCGAGTTGCAGCAGAACAATGCATTGCCAGGGCTATCGAAAAGAGTACTGAGCCACGACTTGCTGGCGCCATGATGCATCTTATCGAAGGAGGCGGGAAACGCCTCCGTGCCGTCCTTCCTAGCCTTGTGGGAGAGGCGGTAGGACACCACCATAGTGGGCATCATGACCTCGGAGCCGCGATTGAAATCATCCATAATTTCACGCTTGTCCACGACGATATAATGGACAATGATCCTATTCGACGGGGGCGACCAGCAGTACATATTGCCTATGATATGCCCACTGCTATCAATGCAGGTGATGCAATGCTTGCTCTTGCTTTCGAAATGATTGCTGAATCAAGGGATATCCGTGATGAAATGATGCGAGATCTAGTACGTGTGATTGGGCGAATGGTACGTAATGTCTCTGAAGGCCAACAGATGGACATGGATTTTGAGAATCGAGAAGACCGAGTTTCTGAGGAAGAATACCTACAGATGATTGGTGGCAAGACTGCTGCCATGTTTGAAACCTGTGCATTAACCGGTGCTATGCTTGCAGGTGCTTCCAAAGATGTCCAAGAAGCCTGCCGGATGTGGGGCCTTGAAACCGGACTTTGCTTCCAGTTAATGGACGATATAATCGATATTACAGGCGACACCGAGACGCTTGGAAAACCAGCCGGAAGTGATGTTCTGGAAGGGAAGCGGACACTAATGGCAATCCACGCTCTCAAACAAAATCCTGACGAACTACCCACCTTCCATGCAATTTTTGGAAAGGGGGAATCTGGCAAGGACTTACTCCCTAAGGCAATAGAGGAGATGAATTCGGTCGGATCAATCGAATACGGGCGCAAGCGTGCGATGGAGCATCATTCTGCAGCCCATGTGCATCTAAGAAATATGGAAGCCTCCGAGGCTAGAACAATCCTAGAGAAATTGACAGACTGGCAGTTAGAACGTATGTCATGACATGCTAACTTCGGACAGTGTTGGCGGATTCGAAAAATGCCAATCCACTAGAAAAGAAAACTTCTGTAAGGAATTAATGTAATCCTGCTTTGTTATTTGATTTTGACCGCCGTGGAGGGAGGCATTCCCAGTTGTTCTAATTACCTCGCACACGTGGTATATGTTTTGAGTGAAATCATTATCTATTTTTTTCAATGCGTTGATGTAATCCTGAAAACCACTTCGAATATTTTTACTTCCAGGTTTGATTTCTCTAACTCTATGAGCCAGTAACAGTTCGGCTGACGCCCGGAGAGTCATAACCCCCACCCAATCAGATTGTGAATCAAGTGCTTCTTTGATTTTTACACCCACACTTCTCAACATCTCTTCATGGACATCAAGTTGCTTGTTAATTTCAATTAGATCTGAGGCATATTTTTGAGAAAGTGGGATTGTATGTTGTATCCCATCAGAATCTATTGATAAATCCAATATTTCTAACAACTTCTCACCGAAATCCTTCATTCCAATTAGAGGATATGGGCTCTCTCTAAGCGACACATAATTTGAGTGAATTCTGAAATTAGAGATCAAGGGTATATTGGACACGTATAACACAATACCGAGTGGAATCAATAACAAAAGTTATCTTAAATTCCATAGCCAATTTGCCCCCCCATAATCCGAGGGAGTGAAGCAAATAATGAAGAAAAATCCTGCTACGAAATATATTCCAGGCATACGGAAGGTGTTCATCCTATCTGCAAATTTGATTATGCCCGAGTCATGTCCAATACTAACTTCAGTCCCCGGACTTAAACGCCATTTTCGGGATTGTGAGTACATTATCCCGGCGATCAGCAAGGAAATAGGGATAGTTATGGAAATGGCTTCTGACAATGGATCGGAATAACAGTATCCCGTAGGTGAATTGAATGCACCATTGCAACCATTCCACCATACGTCAAATCCAAATCGGAATGGGCGATAGAAGTAGAGGGTCCCTAAGCCCAGCAAAAAAGCAAGTGATGGAATACGAAATAGATTATTATGTTCAGAATGGTCTAATTCAACTGTCCTAATTTCACTTGCATGTAACAATCTGAATAAATTAGTAATTCCTTCAAAACCATGTGCGTGATATTTAGCAATGTATCCATCATTAGTAAGGACATATTCTGTAGTGTCCATATCTTGCTGGTGATGTAATGTACCACAAATTATTGATTCATGAGGTAGCAAGAGATCGGATTTTCGACCTTCTTGACTGGGGTTAACCATGACCAAAGCAAAAGCAAGTGATTTTTAATTTAGATGATTTGAAAGTTCAAAGTCCAAATGTAAATCCGGATTTTACCTTCTCTGTGAGTTGAGGAATAACTTCGCGATAGTCTCCGATAATTGCAGCGTCAGCAGACTGGACCATCGTGCAAGACTCATCTGTATTTACTGCGATAATCCGTTCGCTATCTTTCATTCCAGCCGTATGCTGAGGGGCACCGCTGATTGCAACAGCAATGTAAACGGGAGGACGGATACTCTGACCTGTTTGTCCGATTTGACGCGTACTTGGCGCATGACCTGCATCGACAGCTGCTCGACTTGCACCCCATTCTGCATCCAATCCCTGTGACTTGAGAGCATCAACAAGGTCGTGAATCTCACGGAAACCGGTCTGACCACAAGGAATCCCACCTGCGACGACAAGCTTACAGTGACCTAGGTCGACACGTTCGCCTTCACCTCTTCGAACATCCATTACCTCAACAGAGAAATCTCCATCCTGCCAATCGGGAGTAAAGGATTCCACATCGCCTGTTCTTGACGAATCAGATGCAGGAGCAACGAAAATTCCAGGTCGAGCGGTTGCCATTGCTGGAGCCCACAGTTGTTCAGGATTGGACATAATACAGGCCAACTTGGATTCACCGAAAGATGGACGATGAGCTTCAAGCATGTGAGTTGTAACGGATTTTGTCTTTCGATGATAGAAGGGACCTACACTTAGTTTCGTACAATCTGCGGTAACACCCGCATCAACACGGCTAGCAACTCGTGGAGCGAGATCTCGACCAGTTGTTGTAGCACCCATGAGGAGAATCTCAGGACGCTGCGCATTTGTCAGATAATCGGAGAGAGCACGCGCATATGGCAGAGTCGTGTAATGTTCTAGTCGTGGATCCTCGACTACAACCACTTTGTCTGCTCCAAGAGAAATGAGATCTTGTGGAGCATCCCCTACTGAGTGATGAATTAGAATCGCGCTGAGAGTCACGCCTAGTTGATCTGCCATCTCACGACCCGGACCCATTAGTTCTCGACCTACATTGAGAAGATGGCCATCCACCATCTCTGCAAAAACCATGACTCCTTCGGATGATGTTGCATCACTAAACCTCTGAACAGTAGCATCCTCTGGCCAATCGCTCATTGCCATCCCTCCACGATACCGATTAGGCCATTCGTATCAGTCACCTGCAAATCACGAGAGGCTTTCTCTACCTTTGGAGCAGCAGCAACGATTGTAGGTGAGCCAGCTAGTCCTATCTTTGGGCCTTCGAGTTCGACATCATCTGCAGAAAGAAGGCGGAATATTGGTGCGCCTTCCTTGAACGTGTCTTTACCACGCTGATCTTTCGTCACATGCTTCTTGACAGCAACGGCAGCCTTCATGTTACGGCCACGGAGGGGAGCCGCAGTCGGTGCAATGGAGAGCATGCAAGGTAATGGCATACTAAGATCCATACTTCCACCTTCCACAATCCGTCGAACTTTTACCGAATCATCCACTATCTCACAGGTCTCTACAAGAGTAACCTGAGGAATACCGAGGTTCTCTGCGACCTGACTTGGTACATGTGCAGTATCTCCGTCAGTGGTCTGACGACCACCCATGACAACCCAGTCATTGCGTTCTGAACTGTAGCCGATGTGCTTCAAGGTCCCCGAGAGAGCGTACCCCGTAGCCCATGTATCGGATCCACCGAGTTTTCGATCAGAAAGGAGAACAGTCTCATCCACTCCTCGCTCCATTGCGGTAATATGAGACATCTGAAAATTCGGAGGACCCATAGACACGACGACAACACGGCCACCATAGGTGTCTTTCATGGATAGCGCCATCTCAAGTGCGTGCTGACAGTCTTGATTGATCTGACTTGGAGCAGATGCTCGATCTAATGTGCCTTCTGCGGTCACACGCATTTCTTTTGGCTTGGGAACCTGCTTTAACAGCACAACAAAATCCATCATCAACACTTCCCAATCGGAATATTTGTCCCCATCTGAAACCGGCATTTGAACCCTATGTATTCTGGAAACTGGGCTCATGAGGCGACAAGGGCAATCCAAGCAACGCCCCCAAAGACAACAACATCTAGAATCGCATGACAGACCCATGCGGGCCAAATAGAATCATGACGATGATAGAGGAAGGAAAAAACCGCACCTCCAAAAGCAACAGCTGAGGCCGCCAGTAAGGCAATCCACAATGAAGGAGCTACTAGGGCCACGGCTACGAAATGATGGAGAGTGAATGCAGCCACGGATATGGTTCCTGTACGAATTGGATAATTTCCGATTACTGCAATGGCCTGATTTGTGATGAACCATCGATACACGTACTCTTCAATTACGCTATTGAAGAAGACCCAAAACAGGATTGCAGCAATCACTTTTGGCCAAGAGTCGAGGCCTACTTCTCGAATAGATGCACCAATCTCAATTAGATCTATGTGTGGCCTTGCTAAAACAAAGGTTACGAAGAGTAACGCAGAAAGGACTCCTCCAATTACAACACCTTCCATCCATGGCCGGAAACCCGAACCCTCTGCTAGATTAGAAAAACCGAATTCACCATCATCAACTCGGCGGTGCCAAAATGCCGGAAAGGCAACAATCCAAACCTTACAAATCATCCAGATAACAAGCCCAATTAAGGCATATACAGCAACATCTAATTCAGCAAGTGTACCATTTGCAAGTACGCCAATAGATGGGGCCGGAATAAGTAGTATCAATGCCAACTTAGGCCGCTGTGGAATGTTTTTCACACCTCGATTAGATAGTTAGAGCCCTTCAACCATCCGGATTACAATGGGGCAATCGTCATAGACGGAATCTAGACATTCTCGCACATGACAACTCAAACTCCCATACGAGTAGCTGTTACTGGAGCGGCAGGAAACATTGGATATGCCCTATTATGGCGAATTGCAAGTGGCGACTGTTTTGGATCAAATCAGCCAGTAATCTTGCAGTTACTGGAAATTCCTTCGGGGATGCAAAGGCTTGAAGGTGTAATCATGGAATTAAGGGATTCCGCATTCCCTCTAGTCCACGATGTAGTGGGAACTGATGATGCAGAAATCGCATTCAATGAAGCAGATGCAATCTTCCTAGTCGGATCTCGACCGAGGACAAAAGACATGGATCGATCAGATCTAGTTGCTGCCAATGGACCCATCTTTGTAGGCCAAGGAAAAGCGATTGATGCAGTAGCCTCACGGGATGTAAAAGTCATTACTGTAGGAAACCCATGCAATACCAATGCGCTAATCGCCTCAGCTAACGCACCTAGTATACCCCCTCGACAATTTACTGCTATGACACGACTTGATCAAAATCGTGCAGTGGGCCAGATAGCAAAGCGTGCGGGCGTTCCTGCCTCAGAAGTTCAAGACGTATTCATCTGGGGCAATCACGCGAACACTATGTATCCAGACCCACGATTTGCTACTGTCGGAGGGAAATCTGCGAGTGAATTGTTCGACAATGATTGGCTTCAAGGAGATTTTCTCGAAACAGTCGCGACACGTGGAAAGGCGATTATTATGTCGCGAGGCGCCTCTTCCGCCGCATCTGCTGCTTCAGCAGCCGTAGATCATATGCGCGACTGGTGGCAAGGATCAGATGGACGCATTGTTTCCGTCGCACTCCCTTCAGAGGGCTGGTATGGAGTACCCGAGGGGATTGTGTTTAGTTTCCCATGTCGATGTGAAGGAGGAGAAGTGATTGTGGTTGACAACCTTTCCGTCGACGCATTCGCACAAACGAAAATTGATGAAAATGTCACAGCATTACTTGAAGAGCGAGATGCAGTAAGTGAACTCCTGTAACAACTGACAATGCTGAGGATTGAATTAATCGTCGAGTTGATGACTGAGCGCTACTCTCCAACACCATGGACGGCGGGGTGTACCTCTACCTCGAACACGATGGCAAGATTCTTCTCGTCAATGAAAAGGGCGACGGGCCAAAGATTCCATCACCTGGTAGAACTGAAACCGGACCTAAGGGTTGGCTACTTCGACTCCCTTCAGAAGATGAAGCTCGAGATATGGGGTTGGAATGGGAAGTAAAGCGAACCAATAGAATGGACGATGGAAAAAATATCCATGTCGTCAGATATGGAACTCCTCGTATCGAATGGCCTGCAAACTGGGCATGGAAAGACCATGTAATCTCAGATTCAGCTGTACATCCATTGGCTAGAGAATCCGTCTACAGAACGATTCATCGATTGGTTGCCAAAGTCATTATTCGTGATCCAGAGGGACATGTACTCCTTGGTAAAGTACTTCGGGGCCACTTCACAGGATTCTGGACTTTGCCAGGTGGTTACCTAGATTATGCTGAGCATCCAAGAAACGGAGCAATTCGAGAAGCCTACGAGGAGATGGGAATTGATATCTCGATTGCTGATCCAATGGGTGAATCTGGAGAGGCATTGCCTGGAGACGACTTTTGCCACATCCAAGAACGAATCTTCAGTAGCGAGGGAATCCAATATGTCTCCTTCACATACCTTGTTGATCTCAATCATCGACCTGAACTTAAACCGAAACCAGATGAAATCGAAGAAGGAGCATGGTTCACTCTAGACGAAGCAATACAACGTGCTGCATCTCAATTTGATGAGGAGGCACTAAAGGCATTGAAGAATCTTGAGGGAAGAGCATGAATGGATTCGAATTAGTTCGTAGACACCATATTCGTTTGATTGTTGGAATTGGTGTATTCACAGCAATCGTGACTCAAATCTTGATGCAAATAGGAGGAGGTGAACGTGATGGGATATTCGAACTTGGAGATTCACTCGCACCTTTCATCGATTCTTTTGTGTTTGAGGGACTTCCTTCCTTTATCTCCTCTGGAGGTATCTACGAACCGGAAATTCATCTGTTCAAGATTGGATTTACCATTTGTGGACTGCTTACAACATGGTTGGTCATCAGAATGGGAAGAAAAGGGGGGCCATTGAATAAGAATGGAACTTGGTTTGAATATCTCGCAACAGGTATTGGCGTTACAAATGGCATATGCCTTATGCTACTTGTTCATCTACCGTTCACAGTGTATCCACTCTCCCATCATATCCTTGCTGCGATCATATTTTCCAGTGGCCTTGGTTGGATTCTCGCTGCTCACTGGATAATAGGTGAAGATGATACAGGACTTGTGTTTAATTTTCCTTCAAGAGATGTACGACGCTGGAGTTTGATACTTGGTATCGGGTCTGGCATCTTGATTGGCATTCCCTTTTTGATGATGCATCTTGAATTAGCTGCGATCTTTGAATGGGGGATACTTGCGGGTCTTCAAGGTGGCCTGCTATCGATGGAAGGGTTACTTGACAACTCAGATTGAGTTACAATCCAAGAAGAGTTCGAGCGGCATCAAGGGCTGCATCTAGACCATCAGGATTTGAACCGCCGGCTTGAGCGAATGTTGGACGACCTCCGCCACCACCCGAAATATGAGGGGCAATCTCACGAATTAGCGAACCAGC
This sequence comes from Methanobacteriota archaeon, assembly GCA_002712285.1. Classification (GTDB taxonomy): domain Archaea; phylum Thermoplasmatota; class Poseidoniia; order Poseidoniales; family Thalassarchaeaceae; genus MGIIb-N2. Next base: position 1,075 of record PATC01000042.1, on the reverse strand, counting down.
ATCAACCCTGTTAGTCGCTTCTGTTCCCTCGGTGACTGCAGCAAGTAATTTTCCTCCACCATCTTGACTGCCTAGGACTGCAATAGTTGGAATTGAAGGATCTAAAGTGAGTTCCTTGACCATCGCTTGCATCTGCTTCATACCACCATCGACTTCCATTACAACAATTCTAACCCCATCTACTTCAGTGGTTCCGCCATCACTACCAGAGGTACGAAGTCTGACAATCTCTGCTTCTAGAGCTTCGATTCTCTTTCGCTGCTCTTTCCATTCATTGAAGAAACGCCCTACTGTAGCAGGGAGATCATCCGCTTGAACACCAAGAACATCAGCACTACGCGATAGTAGGTCCTCCTGTTGCTTTGCATGTTCTCGTGCTGCCGAACCAGCAAGAATGTGAAGTCGTTCTACTCCATCCTGCACAAGATTCGAACGGATGACGCGGACGTAATCCACCATACCTGCATCATCGTGGTGAGTACCTCCACATGCTTGAACATCGAATTCACCAATACGAATCACACGAATTTCAGAATGCTTTGGGGGTCCGCCCTGATAGAGTTCGAAACCAAAGTTTGCATCAGCTTCAGCGCGAGGAATCAGTAGCTTCTCCACAGTCGGACTTGAAGCAACGACTTCGTTTGCCAAGTCCTCGATTGCATCTAATACTTCGCGTTCAAGACGACTGTGATGAGTGATGTCAAGACGTGCGTATCTAGCACCTTTATTTGACCCCGCTTGCCAAATATGGTCCCCTAAAATCTGACGAGCGGCACCTCCTACAATGTGAACAGCAGTGTGGTGATCCATAAGTTGCTTCCTTCGAGACCAATCAATTTCGCCATGAACCGAACCAGTCGCTAGAGGTCCATCCGTCAGATGCAAGATTACATCACCATCGATTTGGACATCAACAACACGAACTGAGGTCGACCCATCTGAAAGAACACCATGATCTGAAAGCTGCCCCCCTCCCTCAGGGTAAAACAAGGTACGATCGAGAACTATAGCATGCGTCGCATTGCCAAGAGATTCAGAGCCTGTTGAAATAGCATCGATTCCCTCAATGCAAGAG
>PATC01000041.1 GCA_002712285.1 Methanobacteriota archaeon | reverse complement strand
GATTGGCTGACCCGTGTACATAGTCCGAATACCACATATCTCGTTGCTACTGGTAATGGAGGACATGGTTACGGAACCACAGCAGCACCAGGTGGAGCACATGGAGTGATATCTGTCAGTGCATTCAGTTCACGGATAGGTGAATCAAATGGAGGTACATGGGGTCAATCCGCATCTTGGTCTAATCGTGGCCCTAACTCAGTGAGTCGTCTTGATCCGGACGTGGTTGCTGTTGGCTGGTCTGCGACAGGTGATAGGACATTGAATGAAGTCACAAATGCAAATTCTGCAACGACTACTTGGGGAGGTACTTCTCTAGCAACGCCCATTGCAGCAGGTCTTGCAGCTCTGATCTATGAATCGTGGATAGAAGTCCATGGTTCGCCTCCTAACTCTGAGCAGGTTCGTGACATCATGATGTCTACCGCAGACGATCGTGGATACGATCCATTTGTACAGGGTGCTGGTTGGGTCAATGTGTCCAGAGCAGTGGATACAATCCTTGGTGTCAATGGTTCAATGTCTATCAGGCCAGCTGCTTGGATGACTGGAGAGATGGATGGGGCACATCGTGATGCGAATCTAAACCTGATTTTACCAGGTGCCAATCAAAGTATTCAGATTGAATTAACAAACCCTGGATTGGTCCCAATCGAAGTTGATCTTGAACCCGAAGTTATAGCTCCTCTACATCACGATATAATGCGCTGGAATAGTACTGATTCTGGACCTAATCCGACTTGGGATGGATATCAATCAAGTACGCCAGATATCTTGATTCCACTCCATATTACCAACGACTCAAACATATCCTTGCCCAATGGTACAACGTTAATCCGAGCTAGGGCAGCAATGGATGGTGCCGGTTTTGATGGGGATAAAAATTACGAGTCAGAAAATCGGATATATCTCCGTCTTTGGAGATGGACTGATCGTGATGGAGATGGCATATTTCACAATGATATCGATGGAGATAGATTTGTTGATTCATCCGAATGGACAGAGAACTCGAATGAGTTTGCTATGTTAACTGAGCATGTCTATGCATCAGGTCAGGTCGAAGTCAGAATGGGTCTTCCATTAACGGAGTCCGATGATGGTTTACTCTTAGCTGTGTGGCGAGAAAATATTCGAACTAATCAGATAGATCCTCTACCTATTGAGATTGATTGGACAGCATTTGGCCCTATTTCAGATGGTTGGGTATCTGTTGCGAATAATGTCACTGTGCCTGCAAATACCACTTTGACTACCAACATAACAATCTCTGTTCCCTACGATGCTGATCCTGGTGTTCGCCAGCATGGAATAAGGGTGGGCTACAATATGGCAAATGACTCTGAGAATGTGACCTCTTGGTTATGGCCCATCATCACGAATGTTGCTTATCAGGGGAGTTTCAGTGTTGATCCGCGACCTCTTGATGGAAATATGTCAAACCAGAGTCTATTCGAAGAGACATGGATTCAAGGAGCGCAGCGATGGGGTTGGCGTGCAGAATCAGGTGATTGGAAGGCATTCAGTATTGATTGGCCCGCTGGATATACAACTAATGGAACTGCTTTGATTGATGTTGATTGGCCAGACAATGATTTCACCGATATCGATGTATTCTGGATGTCGGAGGTTGACCATCCATATAGTCATACAAATCCGATAGATTACGGTCCACACAACCTACAGATTGAATCTAATTCGAAAGGGATGCACCGTGGTAGTGGAATTTACGGCCATGAAACAAGCACTGGTACGGAACATGAGTTCCTTACTGCATCATCCAGCCCCGGGGTGAAACAGATTCTACTTCATTCAGCGACTCATGGTGTAGGTACTAACGACAATCCGTTGAATATTGATGTTGGAATGATCGCACCAATGGACGGAGGTTTAGGAGTCGAAGTACACGACTGGAGAAACAGTAACAGATCCGAGACAATTCGAATCGGTTCTACGATGGATGTAGAAATCGTTGATGCTACAGGTGTTGGTTGGAGTCAGCCACAACATATCAGTGGACAAACTGTAGGTCAGGATGATCCTGGAGATAAGACGTCTGCATCCTATATCTATTCATTTTCGATTCAAGATGTATCGGAGATAACCATCAGCACATCTTCGACAACAATACCAGATCTTGACCTATACATTGGGAAAGATGTCAACGGAAATGGTGTGATGGACTTCGGTAATGAGGAGAAGGGTTCCTCAGGTAATTGGAATTCCGATGAATCAGTTTCTATAGATAATCCTGGCAATGGACTTTGGTTCGTTGCAGTACACGGTTTTGATGTTGGTAATGGCAGTGGGACATTCAGTCTAGACATCGATATGGTTCCTGAAACATGGAACACTGGTCTACAGGTGTCGAATATAAGTGAGATGAATGAGTCTCAGATTATATCGAATTGGCCAAATGGTTCCATGGAAATTGCAGGTGAAACTCCCGTCGCTGCATGGGAACTGAATCTTACCCTCATACGACCTTCGAGCTCAGGTCATTGGACAGGTTATATCGATCTAGAATTGGCAGCAGGTTCAGAAATTCGTCTCGTGTATAGTTACGATCTGATTGAATCCCCACCTAGTGTAGAGTTCCATCTTCCGACTCCAGTCAATGGTACACGAACGAACTCGACAATTCCACTTTCACTGAATCTCCTAGATATTGACTCTGGATTCAATCTTACAGGATTAGATTGGAATTTCACGTTCTATAATCAAGGGTTGACAAATGAGACCTCCTGGGGCGAAGGGATATGGTTTTACACTGTGGAATGCGAATATGATAACGGAACTGTAGTTGATCGTAGTTCACTATTTTTCACGATGGTAAATGGAACAGAAAATGAGTCAAATATCTCACGTTCAATCTTGTTTAATGATACTTACAGATCTGTATGGATTAATGGTACTGTGCCCGAGAATGAGGGGTGGTATGCATATGAAATCGAATTGCTAGATGTAACAAATCGTTTAGATTTCACATCCCTTCAGGTTGAGTACGATGTAACAGCACCTTTCCTTGCATTGAGAAATTGGCGAACAATTACCAATACTTCGATAGTGAACGATGTAGTAATTTTGACTGAACCTGAAGCAATTGTTTGGGTTAATGGAAATTTACAAAATCCAGATGTAAACGGTGAGATTCCACTTACGTTGAACCTTTCCCCTTCCAATTGGATAATGACACAAACTGGACTTGATTGGATAGATCAGAATCGTCTTGAGATTGTAGTAATCGATTCTGCTGGTAATTGGAACCACATGAAACATCAGATGGTGTATGACCCACATCCACCTGGCTCTGAAGGGGATGTGCGCGATGCAATTTTGATTCAAGGAGTGATGCCGATTGAACCGAATGGTATACACCTTGTAGATTCATCACAGATGCAGATTGGAGTGAATGCTAGCATTGTTGATATTGTAATCGGAATACCAAACGATTCAGCTACCGCCTGTCTGACGCTTACTCATCCAAATGGTTCCGATTTGAATGAAATATGTACTCCGCCGGTTTCAGAATCCTGGCCAACTACTAATGGAACAGCTTGGTTATCTGATCCTGTTTCTATTCAAGCATCTCACCGAAGAAACATCACAATGCGGTTAGATTTCAGCAATGAAATTGATGGAATTTATGGAATTCAAGTTGAGATAACAGATTTTGCTGGTCATCGGGGTTCTGAGGAGTCATTTATTGACATCGACCGCTTATCACCAGTTATAAAATGGGTTGGATTTGAACAAGTATGGGATCGGACCGATTTGGTCATCAGCGCATCGTTTGGTGAATGGACTGATTATCGGTTAACCATGAATGGTGTGGAAGTGACTCAATCAGTTGGTTCTTCTCTATCTGAATCTGTAATATTCAAACGAACTGGCAATCACACATTCTGCATTTCCGCATATGATAGAACTGTGGTTACGGAACACCCTAATCTCGCCCTCTCTTGTCGCACCGTACTTCTTGATCCTGCAGAGTTTAAGCCACAGGTAATTGCAGATTGGAATGGTACAACGGTCTCTTCTTCACCTGTCATCTTCGATGTTTCACGCGGCTGGGGTCAGAACGCAACTTGGAAACACCTGGAATCTTTGGCTGATTGGCAAGAAATCCCTCATCCTGGAAAAGGTATTATTGAATCTACAACCGTTACACTGGTCGAGGGTCCCAATCATATTGTTGTCATTGTAGAGGCCGTGGATAGTATCGTTCGCTTTGAGCTTGAGGTCGTTCTCGATACAACTGCTCCAGAACTCACCTCTGATATTTTTGGATACATGCTTCTCGTGAATAATCCAGATGTGCTTTTGACTGGGAGATGTGAGGCCGGGCTACTAGTCCGAGTGGATACATCAGATATTGAACAGACTGGTGAATGCGATGAGTTCGGGCGTTATACAATTGAGTTGACTCTCGATAACTTCGATGGCTCCTATCCATTGGTCATTCGTTCTCTCGATCCTTCAGGGAATATCGCCCGAATTGATCGAATGATTGAGCTTGATCTCAGTGCACCGGAAGCCATTCTAGGGTGGGAGGTAGACGAGTGTGATGCAAGAGAACCAAACCGGGTTATCGGAGAAACTCCGGATACAATCTGCTATCTCGTGGGTGCAGCAGCACTTGTTGATGATGATGTTGATTATTGGAAAGTTGATTTCATTCATGAGGGTATTCGTGAAGAGACGTTTACTGGAGTGGGGATATGGAACGGGAGTCGAGAATTCTCCATCTCAAAACCCATGGAAGGCCGTTGGAGTATGGTTCTCGTCATTGTAGATGAAGCTGGAAATGAGAGGACACATAGTATCGATACAGAGATCCAAGGAAGGGAAGCAACCACATCAGAGGGCGTACTAACTGTTGGAACATTGTCTAATTTTGTCCTCGTTGGTATTATGCTTATTTTCATCATAGGAATAACGGTAATGCTTGGTAGAAACCGGCCAAGTGTGAATCAGTTAGATTCTGAATGGGTGGACATTTCATTTGATGATGAGAATATATCAGTCGATTCCACAACCGAGGATTGAAGTTCCTGACTCATAGACCCCATCTCATGATGATTGGGACTATTGCCGTGCTGGGTGCTGGACAGATGGGGAACGGTATCGCTCAGGTGGCAGCATTAGCAGGTTACAATGTGGTGATGGTTGATATTGAGCAAGAATATGTTGATCGTGGTTTCACAACAATTCAGAAGTCCCTTGCTCGTCTAGTATCTAAGGAGAGAATCACTCAGGGAGATGCTGACTCTGCCCTGGCACGTATTGGTACAGATACAGAACGTAGTGCATGTGCAGATGCAGATCTTGTGGTAGAAGCAATTCCAGAAATTCCAGAACTCAAATTTAGTGCATTCCAAGATCTTGACAGAATCTGTAAACCGTCTGCGATCCTTGCAACAAACACGAGCAGCATAAGTATCGATGCGATTGCAGAGAAGACCACTCGGCCTGACAAAGTCATCGGTATGCATTTCATGAATCCTGTTCCTATAATGAAACTGGTCGAGGTCATCAATGGAAGTGATACTTCGAATGAGGTTACTGGGGCTGTTCTTTTAGCTGCAGAGAAGATGGGTAAGATACCGTTAATGTGTAATGATAGTCCCGGTTTTGTCTCTAATCGGATTCTATGCCCAATGATTAACGAAGCAATTCTAACTCTACAAGAGGGTGTAGCTGAACCCGAGGCGATTGATGGTATTATGAAACTCGGAATGAATCACCCAATAGGCCCTCTTGCACTCTCGGATCTGATTGGCAATGATACAGTGCTTCATATCATGAATGTTCTTTATGATGGGTTTGAAGATGAAAAGTATGCTCCTGCTCCACTCTTGATTAAAATGGTAGAAGAAGGTAAACTTGGTCGTAAATCCGGCGAGGGATTCTATACCTATTGACTACGTGACAAGTTCATGCAGCCCGGTGGAGCCCCCCAGCAGCAGACATTCACTCCTCCTCAAAATCCGAATGTACAGAATCAACAGTATGCAAACGTACAGGCTCACTACGACTCTACAATGCAGCAAGTGGCTAATCCTATGGTTATGCAGAGTCATATGATGCAGAAGTCCAAGATGGCATATCTTCTCCTTGGGATATTCGTTGGTTGGCTTGGTGTTCATAATTTCTACATTGGACATACAAGTCGAGGATTAGCACAACTTTTGATTTCAGTACTCACAATTGGAATTCTAGCATTTATCCCAGCAATATGGGCGATAATTGAGTGCATCATGCTGTTTACTTCGCAATATCCCGTTGATGCAAATGGCGTCCTCATGCGAGACTAATCAGAACAGAATAGGTTGAATCCAACGGATATACAGCATCCATCCAAATATTGCGATACTGGTTGCTAGCCAAGGCATAGTAATTTTTTCAGATAATTGAGGCGGATCATCAAATTGCTCATTTTTCCATGCCCAGATAGAGCGACCAAAAATAACTACGAAGGCACCATATATTAGTGGACTACCTAGATTGAATTCTATCGCTGCCTGAATATCGAGATGACTGATTGCTACGAATCCTCGTGTCATTCCACAGAAGGGACATTCTACCCCACTCAGATGGTACCAGGGGCATAGTCGTAATCCATCAGCTTGTCCGTGAGGTATGATGAACGAAGTTGCTAGAGCCCCCCCTGTGACCGCGAGTTCAATTGCGCCTCGTGGAATCCTCATGACTCGACCCTTGTTCGGGACAATGGATATATGCTTGGGAACTGTAGGGGGGAGATATGGCACAACCAATGCAAGGAGCCGCTGCACCAGTGCAGGGCGGAGTATCTGACAAAGACTGGCTAACGACCGTACTGCTGAGTTTCTTCCTCGGCGCACTCGGTGTTGATCACTTTTACACTGGAAAGACGGTGACTGGAATTCTCAAGTTGATTACAGTCGGTGGATGTGGAATTTGGGCCTTAATTGACCTAATCATGGCTATCACTGGCAACTTCAAGGATGGCAACGGCCTTCCTATCCAACAACAGAAGTGAGTTCTTAGAACACATTTTTCAGAGCATTAGTGCCGTTAGGCTGAGTAATGCTTTGATTCCCTAATCGACGATTGTCCGGTAATGCTGATATAGCGTCCAAGCGAGGCGTAGTCATGCCCGGCACAACACGTGTTGAAATTCGAACCCTCAAGGTTGGACGCTACGTCGCAGTTGATGAGAACGCCTACAAGATTCTCAGTATTTCTAAGTCGAAGCCTGGCAAGCACGGCAGTGCAAAGGCGCGTCTCGAACTTGAGGACATTTTCACCGGTCAGAAGCGCAGTCATGTAGGTACTGTAACTGACAATATACAGGTCCCTGTAATCGAGAAAGGTTCTGCAATTATTACCCACATACAAGGTAATGAGGTACATGCTATGGATAACAAGACCTACGAGGCTCTAATCCTCCCTGCGGATGACGAGTTAAATCTTGAGTCAGGTGGCGAAATTCAGTGGATGGAAGCACTAGGTCGATACCGTATCACCCGTGATCACTGATATGGTGATTTTTCGTGGTCGCCACGACCGATGAACCGTTCATCGATGTTCTTCCTGCTCTGATTCAGCATCTAGATGGTTGCTTCCATGCATGGACTCAATTGGTTAATGATCAGAGTCGTCATGATCCGCGTCTCAACATCAAATCGATGAATGATGATGATGTACGAAACTTCCTTCGCCGCTTAATCCTCGATCGTCGCCTCATTATTGCAGTTGAATCTGAATCAATCGTAGGTATTGCCACTATTGCTCCTGATCTCAACATGTTGGATCATTCTGCTACCGTATGGAACATTGCTGATGTTTGGGTCGAACCCTCGTATCGGCGGCGCGGTATCGCTCGTAATTTAGTGAGGGTTTCCGAAGAGCGAGCTTTCCTCGATGGTGCGACAGAAATTCGATTACAAGTATATGCTAGCAACGATGCAGCCTCCATGATGTACGGTCAGTTAGGATACCGTACCATTATTCGAACTATGCGGAAACGATTGGGTGGAGATTACCATTGAAGCGGGTGAAGTATAAACGGGGAAGACACGGACCACATCCTGAGGTTGTGTGATGTCGGAGGTTCCTCGCTCGGTCTACCGCCGTCCAGTAACGGCCAAAGGCATCAAGGCAATCGAGGAAGGTAGCCTTACTTGGCTCGACGAGAATATGTACAATAATCTCAACACTGGCGTGTTGGAGCAATACCTTGAAGAAAAAAATATCAAGGAAGGTTTTGAAATCTCACATTGGTCCACATCCAAGATTCTCATTGGTATTTTGATTGGGGCTGTGTTTAGTGGTGTTACCGCTTACATCGGACTCAAAATTGGTCTGGCTGTTTCCGCTGCATGGTATGTTGCATACTTGCTTGGTATGGCTCTCAAGTGGTCGCCGTCCGAGGTTAACATATCGACGAGTGCGACAACAGGTGCGACCCATGCATCGACAGGTTTCATCTTCACTTTTCCTGCAATCTTCCTGTTAGCTTACAGTGACAATTACAAGATTCTCGGTGATGACGGGACCCTCGTTCATCTAATTCAGGAACCTGATGTAATGCAACTAGCCTTCATTGGCATCATTGCTTCGATGTTTGCTGGTTTCTTAGGCGTGATGTATTTCATTATCTTCAGGCGTGTTTGGCTTGTTGAAGACCCTCTACCTATGCCAGGCTTTGAGGCTACACTAAAATTGCTAGATATAGCGACAGATGTCAATGCTGGTGCGGCTGAGTCTGCTCGAGAGTCTCTCAAAACGGTCGGAGTTTGGACCGTCATAACGATGGGATTCATGGCTCTAATTGATTATCCACTACTCTGGGCTCGAAAAGTTGCATCTGCGCCTGGCAGTGTCATGGATTGGTTTGTCGGTCTTCTTAGCGGTGAGAAGTGGGGTCTCGCATCCGTTTACACTGAGCGTTGGTTCCACCAGCCTTCTTCCTTACAGAATTCATGGACAGGCGGTGAATCGATGTCACATGCTCCGTTTAACGGAATCACAACTTACAGCAAAACGAATCCATTCTCATACACTTTCATTGGTTTTGAGTTAAGTCCTACTCTTTTCGCAATTGGTTGGTTCATGAAGTTCCGTCCAGCTCTACTCGTGAATCTTGGTTCACTAATCGCTTGGTTCTATCTGATTCCAATTGCAGTGATGGTAGATGTCCCTGTATACGATGCTACAATAGGTGATCATGTCCGTTTGAGTACCTATGCAGACACATCGAGTAACCCAATTTATCCAATGCTTCAATGGAAGGCATATCTCACCATTATTCGAACGATTGCGATTGGTGCAATTCTTGGTGGTGGTTTGTTAGGACTTCTGAAGATGGCACCTACATTCATCAATATCTTTGGTGATATACGGAAGGCCTTTGGTGGCGAGAAAAGTGAGGAGTACATCGAAGGAAAAGGCTGGTATGAGTGGCCACTGATGCACATCCCGATTTTCATGATTATCGCTTTCTTTGCGATGATTCTAATCTTCGCCCTAGGTGGCTTCCCGATTATTGCGGCAGTTATCTTTGCTCTCGTACTCATTCTGACAACCTTCCTTCTCGGTGCTATCGCAGTCCGCGTGATGGGTGAAACAGGAATTGAACCTGTTAGTGGTACGTCTTTCATCGTACTACTCATGTTGCTGCTAACTTTCCTTTACTTAGGTGAACCACTCGGCCTTGCAAAGGAGGAAGCTGTACTCATGGCCCTTGTTGGAACTACAGTTTTCGGTAGTGCGATATCGATGTCTGGAACTGTCGTTGCTGATTACAAGAATAGCCTCTACATTGGTAATCGACCATATCACATCTCGAAGGGTAACATCATGGGTGTTGTTCCCGGTGCTATTCTTGGTGCTGCAGTAGCGATTTTCCTATCCGATCTTCTTGCAAATGGGAAAATTGAGCTTCTTGCTCCTCAAGCAAATGCATTCGCATCATTCACCATTGTATTGTATCAAGGCCAGGGTGATTGGGGTGCTCTCTTCTTAGGAATGCTACTAGGTGCATTCGCTGAATGGGCGACAGGAATGGGTACAGCCTTCGGTTTAGGTATGTATCTACCAACACCTTACACCCTACCGATGTTGATTGGTGGTGGACTCCGTGATCGTTGGGAAGATAAGTCGCTCAAGCCTGTTGTTGAAGAAGTTCGAGAAAAGGAAGGTTCAGCTAAGGCTGAACAGAAGCGTGCTCTGATGCTTTTGATGACTTTCATGGTTGCAGCAGGTGCATTGACAGGAGAGGCCTTCTTTGGTGTGGAAGCAGCGATGTTTGCCGTTGCCGATGAACTCACTGTCGAGGAAACATTCACTGAAGAAACCTGGACAGATGGTTACCTTGACGATTTGATCCTTGGTGAACACGAAGAAGTAGAGGCAAATTGGAGTGCTGCAGTAGCTTGGGCAGAAAGTCAAAATGCAGCAAATTCCGATGAACCAATATGTTCCAGTATATCGGATGAATCAATCACTTGTACTGTTCCAATGCAGGTACTCAGTTGGTACCCAATGGCAAGACTCGCTGGATTTGTACTGGCAAACATCTTGTTGGCTGCAGGTGTAGTTGCTCTTTTTGCCAGGGCGGGCGTCATTTCATTCAGTGGCAAGGATGATGACGTGATGGATGCGGATATCGTCAAGTGAGGCTTCCTTGAATGACCCGCACCGCGGTTCCTCTACATGCATGGCTAATTCTCGCGGCTGCGCTGGTTGCAGTCTCAAGTGCTGGTGCTGTTTTACAGATAATTGATGGAGTACCTCCTATCTTGAAAGCATCTTGGAGATTACAGGCAACCTCGTTACTATTGCTACCATTCGCACTAATGCAATGGAAGAAAATGGATGAAGAAGCACGACATAGATTCACAGATCCAAGAAATATTGGTATTGTGATTGGTAGCGGGATATGCCTTTTCCTTCACTTTGGTTTATGGGTATGGTCTCTTGATCACACTACATTGACTCATTCTCTTTTGTTTGTGACAGCACATCCACTTGTCTTTGTGGTTGGTCTTGCTCTATTAGGGCGACCTCTTCAAACGCGACAATCCTCAGGGGCAGTGATTGGGTTCATCGGTGTTGGCTTCACATTAATTGGTGCTGGAGGTGATGGAGAGGTTACTTTAATTGGAGATTTAGCAGCTTTTGGTGGTGCAATTGCAATTGTAGGATATCTAGCAGCAGGTCGTAATCTTCGCAGTTGGATGCCTTTGTTTGTCTATGCATTCCCTGTGACTGCGATTGGCGCGATACTCCTCACGATTGCTTCAATAGGGCTTGAAGGGACTTCATTCTCAGGTATTAGTACGGATTTTTCGGTGTTCGGATGGATTGACCCGATTTGGCTTCCTGCTGTTCTTTATCTTGCAATTGGTCCCGGATTGGTAGGTCATACTGGAATCAATGCTGTTCTAAAGTGGATATCTCCGGTAATTATCTCTGTCTCAGTGATGATTGAACCTATACTGGGAACTGTCATTGGTATGGTTGTAGGTACGGCTACAGCACCAGATCAATGGACTTGGTTTGGTGGATGTCTAATCCTTATTGGCATCTATGCAGTAACTACTACGGCTGAATCTACTGGGAGTTTTCACGCCGAAGAATGATGAAGGATGCCCATTACGGAGTGCCATGGCGGTCATTCTGTTGTGCAATGATGACGGTGTTGAGTCCCCTTATCTTCTTGGACTCGCATCTGAACTTCAAAAGCGTAATCATCGAGTTTTGGTTTACGCACCGATTAAGGATCAATCCGGCCGGTCAATGGCATTGACGCTTAGGCAGGATGTAGAGACGAACGAACGCTCTGATTTATTCGAAAAAATGGATCTAAATCCTTCAAATCCATATCCATCGATTCATGAAATTGATGGTACACCCTGTGACTGTATTATCCTCGCAATTGATGGCTATATCGAGCACAACGGTGATCCGAAGCCTGATTTATGCATCAGCGGCATTAACGTCGGACCAAATATGAGCGTGGATCTACTACACTCAGGGACTGTTGCCGCCGCAAGAGAGGCTTCACTCTACGGTCTCCCTTCCATTGCTAGTAGCATAGCAAAGCACGACCCATCGGTTGATCCAACAACTGCTATTCGTCTCACTTCAGATCTCGCTGAGGCAGTTCTACAGTATGCATTAGCAGGCGGTAATGAGTATCGTAGACCTGGACGTAGTAACTCTAGGATTGAGTTCGATGGAGAGGATTCGACCTTGGCTAGGATGTTTGGTCAAGGTGATATATATCTCAATATCAACATTCCAGATGGATGCACTGGCAGGATTCAAGCATCCAATGTAGGAGCTCGTTGGTATACGGGGGCTTGCAATATTAACGAAGATGGAGAATCAAGAACACTACGTGTTGGGAGTCTTGCGATTGAAGATGATGATATCGAGGGAGTCGCTAGTGATTCACTTTCAAAGGGCTATGCCAGTTTGACTTGCCTCGCATCTTGGCCACAACTCCACCCTTTAAATGTCGGTGATATAGCCTTGAATCAAGCAAATATTCCTGGATTGGATGGTCTACCAAGATGGATAAATTCACCAAATTGATTTACGAATTATTAGTCATTTTTTTGGGTTGAATGTTCTGGGACTTGTATGGATCCTAGCGTCGTCGTCTGTAGTGGCTGTTGTTGCGGCCGAGTAGATCGAGGTCATCCTGAGGTCCCAATTGATCATTTGAATGAGGCGTGGGAGATGTATCAACTTGGAGAAAAGGTAGATCTCACAATCTCGGGATGCCTCGGTCCGTGTAGTATGCATAATGTTTCGAAATTGATAACTAATAACAAAGAAATTTGGATTGGTGAACTTGATCGGCAGGAACATTACGACGCGATAGTGTCCTGGGCAATTGAAATTTCACAATCCGTCTATGATGTCAAGATTCCAGAGATCCTCAAATCCCAAATTTTCACTCCTGATTCCAAATATCTAGCATAATGAAGTTAGAATATTGAGTTGGAATTATGACGGATTCTTAACAAGGAGTTCAATATATTCAATGACTTCATCAATTCGTTCATCCGGGATTTCCTTGTAGGTCATTCCGAATTTAGATCTTACACAGATAGCAATATGAGCATAGGGGTTTCTTCCCTTTGGGTGACGTTTTGATGGTGGCAATTTCCCCACCAGTCGATCTCCCGCTTCTTGCATGTATGTCCAGATTAGCTTTGAGTTCTCCTCGTTCATACGGACCCCCCCTTATCAATCTAAGATATAGTGTACAATCGCAATTGCAATATGGCCTTGTAACCATCGATATCCTAATGAAAAACATGGGAGATTACCGATCATATTCTTTTCATCTGGACTGAAATCTTGGTCATCACTGAGGATAAATCCTGACTCCTGTTCTATGGAGTCTTTACTGAATTTTGGAGCATCTTTCGAGAGAATATATGCCTTGATGTCTAAATTAGTCCATTCGACTAATGTTGTTTCTAGGTCTCCTCCTGAATGTTCAATGCCAGATCCATGTTCAACCCAATGCCCACGGACAGGTACTGGATCAGAGATTATTGATCGAATACGTCCTGCGATTGCTCGTTCATCAACGTGTAAGCCCTTGACTTTGGCTCCGTTGAAGCGAATTCTACGAGGAACACCAGGGCCACCCAGAAGATGTAGCGTAATTGTAGTGTCTTCTCGAACTCCATGTGAGAGAAACAATGCAGAAGATATGGCTCGAGCGAGAACATCCAATCGTCCACTGGAACCTGCCAAATCGTTGAGATTTATGTGTCCAGAGGAGGGTGCTCTGTGCCCGACTATGGCAAAGTGACGCATCCGAATCACTCACATTGGTAGATCGAAATCGGTTTCATCACCCATCATCGACTTCATCTGTTTACGTAATTGTCGATTTCCTTTAATTCCCTTCATCATCTTTCGACTTCGATTCCATTGAGCAAGAAGTTCGCGTACATCTTTTTCATTGACTCCTGATCCTTTCGCAATTCGACGAATTCGTTCTGCTTTCAAGACCTGAGGTTCGTCTTTTTCATAGGATGTCATGGAATCCATGATGACTTTGAATCGTTCCAAATTTCCTTGCATCTGTTCTTTCTGTGCACGCCCCATGGCTCCAAGTCCTCCGAACATACCCGCTGGGAGATGGGAAAGGATTCGATCGACAGTTCCAATCTTTGACATCATTTCCATCTGTTGAGACATATCATTGAGTGAGAATCGACCGGACATGAGCCTCTCTGTCAGGCGCATTGCTTCCTCTTGATCCAAATCCTCTGGCGCTAAATCAATCAGGCCCTGAATATCACCCATTCCCAGCAGTCGCGAAATGAAGCGATCTCCCTCGAATCTCTCCAGGTCTTCGACCCGCTCACCTTCGCCGATGAAGACGATGGGTGACCCAGTAGTTGCAACGGCCGATAAGGCACCTCCACCTCGAGCGGTACCATCCATCTTGGTGACAATCACGCCTGTGACGCCAACGAGCTCGTGGAATTTAGCCGCAACAGGGCCTGCAGCTTGACCAACTTGAGCGTCAATCACAAGAATAGTCTCAGTTGCTTTGACCAAATCTGCGATATCAAGAAGTTCTGCCTGTAAGTCTTCGTCTAATTGGTCTCGACCTGCAGTGTCTACAATTAGTACATCCTTGTTACCTAATGATTCGATACCATTCTTGACGATTGAAGCAGCGTCGGGATTTTTTGGCTCGCCATAAACATCGATTCCATGAGGTTCGAGAAGTTGGCACAATTGGGCATAAGCCCCTGGTCGATGTACGTCAGCCTCAATTACGCCGATGTCTAACTTATGCTTGCGCTTCCACCATGCGGCAATCTTGGCGGTGGTCGTAGTTTTACCCTGCCCATAGAGTCCAACCAGTAATACACGCTGATTGAATGGGATAATTTCTTTTGGAGTACCAAGCATTCTAACGAGTTCCATGTAGATGATATTCATCGCATGGGTCTGTAGAGTCACTCCTGGACGAGGCTCTTCTTCTTTCATTCGACGTTCAAGACGATCAGTAATGTCCTTTGTTTGACGGACATTGAAATCAGCAGCTAAGAGCGCTCTCCTTAGGTCCCTAACCATTGCTCGAAGTTCTTCTTCATCGATTGTTCTCTTGCCACGGAGTCGACCCAACGCACCTTGGATACCACGTCGAAGTCCCTCAAGGGCCATGGACCGACGTAGAGTAGGTTTGGTTTGAAGCCAACGGATATATCAGGATATTAACGAGGGATGTGAACTATGAGTAGATCGCCATTGAATTCTGCTTGAACAGAGTTAGGATCAAAATCCCTCCCTATGTTCAGACTTTTCTCTTGACCATTCAAGGAGATGTACAATACCCCCTCTTCTCCCCTTAATCCCATTTCAGATCGATCAGCACTAGGTAGATGGAGTGTGTAGGTTGTTCTTTCATCAGATTCATCCCTTACTTCTGAACGTATCACATCAAAGTACATTGGTTCTCCAATTCGAATTTCTGTCGAACTTGGGTCAGTAGGCTCAGCAGCACCCATTAGGTGACTTCCCACGCGTCTTAGGTGGTCTAAGCCATGAATATCTGATGATTCTAATGGCACGGTATGGATGTTAAGCCCTTCATATCTATCTTTGAGTTCTGCTAGATAGCCCTGCTCAATATCACGTCGACTTTGTAGGAATGGATGGTCGAGATTCGGAGTACATCGATTTACAACAATACGGTCGACTAGAATCTGAAATTCGGCGAGAGCATCAGCTGCACGAATTGATTCAGACACTGCCATCCGTTCAGGGATGGTTACCAATGAGAATGTCGTTACAGAGTCATCTGCCATTATCCTACGGATATGGCGTACACGCCTCTGGAACCGCTCGATTTCACCACGAATTTCATTTTCACGGGAGCCACCCATTAACATCGCACGAATTCCACCAGTCATACGCATTAATCTTAGAATTCTATCAGTCCAACCATCTAGAATCTCTGGGAGGCCTAGAAATCGCAGTGTATGTCCTGTTGGAGCAGTGTCGAAAACTACAACATCATGCCTAGGATTTTCCACATGGCGGAGGATGGTTTCGAAAGCAATCGCCTCATCCATCCCTGGAAGCATCAAATCTGAAGCACTCATTGAATCAGCTTCGTTCTTGATACCGTCTACAGCATCTTGGCCTAGGATTGCACTAAGTGGACCACCTGTTACACCACCCATTGCTTGGTTTAACATTGGCATTAGATTGGATGCTCCCATCTCAGGATCCAGTTCAAGCCCCTCGAGATTTGGTACGCCTGGAACTGGTGTTGGCTTAGGGCCAAGTTTTGCTTCAAGAGAATCTGATGTTGAATGAGCCGGGTCACTTGAAATTAGTAGTGTACGTAGGCCTGAATCAGCCAACCATACGGCAGTTGCAGAAGCCATTGTAGTTTTGCCAACGCCACCTTTGCCACCGAAGAGAAGGAGCCGCACCATGCTACATCGAGTGGAACCCACTTCTTGAACCAACGTAATGCGGCGGATATTTCACGGAGAAGCCTGTGGAGCGTTCATGGAGATCACAGAATTGCCTCAATGGCAGTTCCAAATTGCCATGCTGATTGGGCTGATAACATTCACAATGGTATGGGCTCGCGGCATGCGCCGTTACACCCCTATTCAGGATCTTTCACAAGCTTACAAGGCTCTAATTATCGGTTTTATTGGCGGAGCAGTTCTCGCTTCTGCCCTTGACATTTGGGTATTCCGTCGAATGTATGAAGATCTAGCTCAGGATGCATTATATCTCGTAGAAATGGGAGTTTTGCTACTACTTGCAGGTTGGGCGGAAGGAGCGCTCTGCGTCTATCTTTGTTCAAGATCTGAACGCAAGGTCACTTCTGCTGCTACAACGACCGGTTATGCTTTTGGTATTGGTAGCGCAGCAATGACAACAGCAGTTGCAGCAGTCAGAATATTTGACCCAGCCCTTGCATCTATTGGCTCTGATGTTCATGGATTCGGTGTAGACACAATTGTAGTATCGATTCTGATTGGTGTAGCAGCAGGTTTTACCTTCGCTCCTTTAGGTAGCGCTCAAGGAGCACTTGTTCGTCACAAGATACGATTTACACCCCTTGTGATTACTGGTACAGGTCGTGCCGCAGTTCGTCTTTGCATTTATCTCGCCGTACTCGTAAGCCCCGTAGCTCTTGGTTTTGGACTAGCCCTTGCATTATGGCTAGATGCACGTGCCAATAATCGCTGGCTTCCTAGTAGCCTCACACCTCTGCAACTTAGGGTAGAGAGACGAATCATCAAAAATAGAAATCTCGGTCATTCAGATAACGAAGAGGAATGATTGCGAACGATGTATTGTTTGCTCAAGGTTCAAGAATCGGTTCTCTAAGTTCCGAAGGATGGCCCGCTGTCCTCACTGTCGGGCTCCGATGTCTGGTCGCTTCATCATTTGCGAGACGTGTGGCCGAGTAGTATCGGGTTCTAGTGGTCTAAAAGCACGAATCTCACCTTCTGGAGGCGCACTTCCCATAGGTCATTCGGACGGACGTCGACAAAATCGTAAAGCAATCAAGGGTGCAGCGCCGGGTAGGCGAAAACAAGCGAATGCTCCCCCACCTCCTGCTGAAATCCAACGTAGGATGGCACTTCGACAGTTGAATGGAGATGATGTTCCTCGTCGATTAGTGGTTCGAAAGCGTGAGCAGAGGAAAGCGGCGTTCGCATTGGTAATGGTCGCCGTGATTATGTTTACCCCGGCCCAAGATCCACTTGTAGATGGAATTGAGGATTCATTTGGTGATATCCTAGATCTTTTCACACCCAGCACAGTACATCCTGTCGAAGCGTCATATACACTACGAAGTACGTATGAGTATGAGTTTGGCCCCTCGCTAAGTGATTCTGGTTTTATGTACAAACTCCCGATTCCACAGATTAAACGAACAGCTGCTGGATTTTCAGGTACACTTGCAACCAATACTGATGGCAGTACAACACAGGCTCCAACATTACAGGAGATAATCTCGATGAAAGTTGGTTCAGGTGCTGCTGTAGTCGATATACCACTTCAACTTGGTATCGTACGCGATTCTAACAATGCGATCTCACTTGAAGACGGTTACTCTCAAGTCTATTGGCCTGCTGAAGGTGTTGGAACCAATGAATGTCAATATGGCCGATGCCTAATCTGGACTGGAGCTATACCTTCATCCTCTTCCAATGAGAGAGCGATTTTGAACGTAGAATATGAGATTGAATCTATCTCTTATAGCTGGTGGACAGAGGCTGATTTACCCTCTTCTGTGGCAGGTATGACTGGCGGTAATGGAATTTCGAAGTCAACATCTGGAACTTTCGAGGATTTAGATAACACTGGAATTGGGTATCTAACTCAGAATTTTGGAGATGCCCAGTTTTACGATCGACTAAACGGTGGTGGAGACTATGCGATTGATGGTAGTTCACCGATAATCCAAACTGTAGCGGATAACATACTCGCATCTCTTCCTCCAGAGGATAAGGATAATGTGTTTGCATTCAGTCATGCTGCTTTTATTTGGGTAAGGGACAATATTCAGTATGCTAAGGGCCTGGAAAATCCTCGTAGTGGTCCAGCATGTATTACAGAAGGAAAAGGTGATTGTGATGAGCAGTCAAATGCTTGGATGTCAATACTGCGAACAAAACAAGTTCCTACTTGGTATGAGATGGGCGCTTTAGGTTCAGGGGATTTTTCCGAATGGGAATCACACGGATGGTCTAATATCGCTCTACCATTGAGTGAAGAAACTTGCACTGAACGTGGAATTACACTTACTTCCTGTTATGTCACCGCAGTCGTTGATGTTGTTAACAACAAGTGGTTACTGTATACCCCAACAGTGTACTCCAATTTCGTTCAAGATACGGAGCACACAGGAGACGATATTGATTCTGTTTACATGAGAATTAGTTATGATACCAATCTACGGTCTTTTGGTGTCGATTATTCAGTAGTCGGAACGCCAACAGTAACTGGTGGGACATTCACTTTAGGATGGATAGAAGGAGAATAACACTCAAGACCCCCCCCGCGGGCAGACAATTGAGAGGCGACGATGCGCAACTTCGTTATTGCAGGGGCCGGAGAGGTCGGCCGGGGCATTGCTCAAGCATTGATTTATGAGCGTAAGAATGTGATAATCGTCGATCCCGATCCCGATGCTTTGAAGCAAGCTTCTACACTGGAATGTTTGCTTATCTCTGGTGATATTCTAACAAACAAGGCGATGGATCACGTAGGCATTCTGAACTGTGAAATGTTCATTGCTGTGACTGATTCTGATGAGAGAAATATCCTTGCTTGCACCTTTGCTAAGCGAGTTTTCGAGATGCGAGGTGGTGATCCTCGAAATATGGTGACAATTGCTCGAGTTAATCGAATGCCTCTATTCCGTGAGATGGATAGATCCGATTACACCGATTGGACGGGAGTAGATCATATTGCTAATGCCGATAAGGTAATTGTAGAGGAGTTGACTGCAGGTCTTGTTTCTCCACAAATCCTCCATACTGTTCCGATGGGTAATGGAACACTAATCTGTGTCTCTCGAGTGGCTGAAGGAAGCACACTTATTGGTGGTCCACTTCTACAGAATGCAGATACTGTAGATGGACTTCCGCCTCCTATTGGTATTGTTG
>PATC01000040.1 GCA_002712285.1 Methanobacteriota archaeon | reverse complement strand
TATTGTTAGGATCGTTTAGACACTGCTCAATGTGAAGGAACGCTTCGCGGAGTTCGGGACTCGAATGGCTACGCTGCTCAACCAAAGCCCAAAGTGTTCCCGTTCGAATCGCTTGACGACATCGTGCAAGCTCTGACTGAGTGATTTCAAGATTAAATCGAGCCAATAAATCAGTGCGTTCCTTCTTACCCATATCACGAACCTCATCAGGAGTGATTCCATGGAGTGTATGTGATGAAAGTGGCCATTCTTCCAAGTCGTCAATCCTGACCGTGCCATCTGGAGTCAGTAACCTACCGTCACGCGCGAAAAGCGCGTATGCTGCACTATCGAAGAGATCGGCACCTAGTGCAATACACATCGGGAAGAGCATTGGGTGACCACACCCAAAGAGGTGAATGGGCCGTTCAAGAGGGATAGTCTCCCGAGTAGCGAGAATAATCTTGACCAAATCCAAGTAGCGATGTTGTTCCATCAATGGTACAATTCCACCAATAGGGTGTACTGCGAATCCCCTGTGTGGGCCATTGACAGCTCCCATCTTCAATGCACTATCAGCTCGAAGGTGAGAATGAAGACCCCCTTGAATTGGACCGTTCAACAGGAGGCCCTCTGCTGCGGTCTCAAGTGAAATAGAAGCACGGGCTACTGTCTCGTCGACTGCATGTTGTAGTTCTTCTTCGGTCTGATCGGGGCGGCCGAAAACATCGAGCATTGTACCAATATCAACACCTATGTCTCGCTGAAATTCGACTATTTGTTCGACACCAACCTCCACATCCCCATAGACATAAGACTGGAATGTGCCTGAATCGGTTACAATAACGCCTGGGAAATCGAGTAAATCATGAACGCCACGAGCAAGTGCAGGTTCGCGTAACTTTTCATGTTTCCAAATGACGTAAGAATTCGTAATGAGGCCCTGAACTCCGAATGTATCCCACATCTCACGTGGTTCAATCGTACGGATATTTGGGTTGACAACTGGAAGAAGCATTGGCGTTTGAAGGACGCCGTGACGCGTATGCAATCGGCCGATTCGGGCAATCCCATCACGCCGATGAATCTCGAATTTGCCGAGGTCCTGAGGCCGACAAGGACTCGCATCAAACCCCTTGCCCATAGAAGCACCTCAAAGGCATCCAGTCAAGACCCTTGCTGAAATCCAAACCATAGTACCATAAACCCTGAACTTTCCCTTGTTGGATGGGGAAGATGTTAGACACAGAGGCGTTCAACCAAGCAGTCATCGATTTCGATGGCTTTGGAACATCTACCCAACTCGTTCCATTTGAATGGGAAGTCGACGGTAGGACTGGGACTACCATGAAGGCTTTCAACGAATATTGGACAAGTCGACAACGACAAGCGCATCCATTACACGAAATATCCTACCGTGCTTGTTTCAAACCGCAACTGCCCCGATTTTTTATCGAACGATTAACCCAGCCAGGAGATGCGATTTATGATCCATTCATGGGGCGTGGAACGACACAATTGGAGGCTTTCCTTCTAAGGAGAAGGCCACTTGGAAATGACATCAATCCCTTGAGTCGAATCCTTCTACAGCCGAGGTTGAATCCACCAACACTTGGACAAATAGAGGCGAGGATTGGAGAAATTGATTTATCCCATGCGGATGAAGCATATGATGGATTGCTCGCCTTCTTTCATGCAGATACCTTACGCGAAATAATTGCTCTGAAAGAATACCTGCTAAAGCGAGAAGAAGAAGGCAAACTCGACAATGTAGATGCATGGATTCGAATGGTAGCAATCAATCGACTTACAGGACACTCGGGGGGGTTCTTCTCTGTATACACTCTCCCCCCAAACCAAGCTGTTAGCATCAAAAGTCAAGAGCGAATCAATGAGAAAAGGCAACAGATTCCTGAATACAAAGCCATCAAACCAAGAATTATCAAGAAATCGAAATCTTTGTTAAAAAATCGGCAAGAATTTGATGGCTCTGATTTGGATCTATCCAGTGTTCTAACCACTGGAGATTCTCGCTTTGCATCGGGTATTGAGGACGATTCGGCTCAACTAGTTGTAACATCTCCTCCATTCCTCGATGTAGTGGACTATCAGGCAGATAATTGGATGCGCTGCTGGTTTATCGGGATTGATTCTTCGACCATCAAGATTAGTCAACTGAAAAGTATTGAAGAATGGGAGGCGACCATGACTGGCGTGTTAACTGATTTACGACGAATCGTGAAAAAAGGAGGCCATATTGCGTTTGAAGTGGGGGAGGTTCGAGGAGGTAAAGTTCTGCTTGAAGAGAATGTAGTCCGTTGTGGAGTCATGGCGGGATTGGAACCTGTTGTCATTCTCATCAACGATCAAGAATTCACTAAAACAGCCAACGCATGGGGTGTTGATAACCAATCTAAGGGAACCAACACCAACCGAATCGTCGTCTTTGAGGTGTGATTGTAAATCTAGTTTTACAAATCACTAACTAAGTCGAGAAATTTAGTTTTGGGGATCCTGCTATTCTTACCTAAATCACCGCTATACCACCACTGTTTTACGACCTCATATCCAATAATCCAGTATGGCATCTCGGGGAAGCAAGTGATGTCTGTCACAAAGTAACCCTTCACATCATCCAGTTTGTCAAGGAAGCCAAATTCATTGAATGAGCGACCTGAACCCACCATATATGATGGACAGAAGTAGATACCTCCGTTAGTTAGACTTCTCACCTCCCAATATCCTCCACTTACATCAATAAGGTCAAACCCAGAACCTTCGCTTGGTGCTAAACGTGAGCCAGGCATTGATTCAACTGCTCGGCGCTCAATCAGGAATGAAACTCTACGGCCGTCGGTGAAATACTTTCGAGTATCTTCCTCAGAAATGTGCAAAGATTGGGCGATGGCCGCGAGATCAAAGTTTAACCAACCACTGGGTTCCACACTATCAGGAGGATGTAGAGGCAGATTAAGCCCACCATTACAGGGGCAAAAGAAGAGAAAGGAGGCGTAATTAACAGAATATAACTCCACTTTTCTCTATCAAGAACTCGCGAACAATCCCATCAAAACTATCGAGAATGGCTTTGTCGAATTGAATTGACTGAATTGTCGAATCCGTCAGTAAGTCATTCTGAATACTAGATAGAGTCCCAGGCGCCGCCCCGCAAGCAACACAAGCCCCATCGAGGCCAACAACGAGATGTATAGTGGATCCATCGACTCTTGCCTCCCGAACAGTGATTGCTCCGTCATGACCGGTAAGAGCCGCACGAACATCTCCTAAACGCGCCATGAGCGCGGGGACAAGATCAGGATGAATCATATCAGCTCCAACCTCAAAATCTGACCCCTCCACAAGTTGAACCAAAGATAAGGCGAGCACTCGGGCATCCTCTCGCGGGTCAATGACCTCCTGAAGGCGACGGCTCACTTCCTCATGCATCTGGAGACGGATTTGGTTACGGTACATATCGGTGATGTCATCATCCATCCGCTCCACCAAATAAGGCCAAACAGACAACCGTCATGAACCTGTTCAGGACATTGACTGAGAAACAAATATGGGAAGCAGGCATTGATAAGTGGAGGATAGAAGTCCTATTTGGGGGCGAAGTCATGGGAGAGGTGGCATTGCTTGAAATCAACGGACTGCGAACTAGTATTGAAGATACGCACATACTTCATGGAATTAATCTGAAAATTATGCCTGGCGAGATTCATGCTGTAATGGGCCGTAACGGCAGCGGGAAGTCTACTACAGCTAATGTTCTGATGGGACATCCTGACTACGAGGTCACGGATGGTACGATATATCTAGACGGCAAGGATCTTCTTGAAATGGAAGCACATGAGCGTGCCCGCTCTGGTATTTTCCTCTCCTTCCAATACCCTCAGGCCGTCCCCGGCCTCCAAGTCGGCAACTTCCTACGCCGATCCGTGGCAGCAGTTAGGGGCGAAGAGGCAGCAAAGGGTGCAGAATTCCGCTCCACGCTCAAGGAGGGCATGGATCGACTTGGCCTAGACCGCTCATTCCTCTCGCGCTATGTTAATGATGGATTCAGTGGAGGAGAAAAGAAGCGTTTTGAAATTCTTCAAATGATGTTACTCAAACCACGACTGGCAATCCTTGACGAAACCGATTCGGGCCTCGATATTGATGGCATCCGTACGGTCGCAGAGGGGATTGATGCGGCGATTAGAGGTACTACCTCTGGCGCGCTTATCATCACACACTACAACCGTATCCTCGAGCACGTCAAGCCAGATTATGTCCATGTTCTGATTGATGGGCGCATCGTCAAATCAGGTGGGCCGGAACTCGCCTCTGAGTTAGAAGAACGCGGCTATGACTGGGTGGAGGGAGATGCGGAATGACTGACGAAGCACGCGCAGCTGTTGGCGACTACAAGGTTGGCTGGCATGATCCTGAAAACGCAACAATTCGTTTTGATTTTGGCCTATCCGAGCAAGTCGTTCGAGACATTTCAGCTCTAAAGAACGAGCCAGAGTGGATGACTGAAATTCGGGTCAAAGCATTCCATCACTTTGAGAAGCGCCCCATGCCCACTTGGGGTAATATGCATCTCTTAGAGGAAATTGACTTTGACAAGGTATGTTATTACCTGCGATCCTCAGATGCTACTGAAAAAAACTGGGAAGACGTCCCGGAAGATATTCGAAATACATTCGACCGGCTTGGCATCCCTGAAGCAGAGCAAAAGTGGCTATCGGGTGTAACTGCACAGTATGAGTCCGAAGCAGTATATCACAGCATACGAGAAGATCTCGAGGAGCAAGGCGTAATCTTCCTCGATATGGATTCAGGACTCCGAGAGTACGAAGGCATAGTAAAGGAATACTTTGGTAGCGTCGTTCCATATTCGGACAACAAATTCTCCGCTCTGAATACCGCAGTATGGTCAGGTGGTTCATTCATCTACGTGCCCAGCGGCGTCCACGTAGAAATGCCTGTCCAAGCTTATTTCCGCATCAATGCAAAGAACATGGGTCAATTCGAACGCACGCTGATTATTGCAGATGAAGGATCATCAATCCACTATGTAGAGGGATGCACTGCTCCTACCTACTCTACAGACTCGCTCCACTCCGCTGTAGTCGAACTCATTGCTCTACCTGGCGCACATATTCGTTATTCAACAGTTCAAAACTGGTCCAACAACGTGTACAACCTCGTTACAAAGCGCGGTATCGCACACGATAATGCGACAATTGAGTGGGTAGACGGCAATATTGGATCGAAGTTGACAATGAAATATCCAGCAGTGATACTCAAGGGAGAAGGAGCACACGCAGAAGTCATCTCTGTAGCCTATTCGGGCGAAGGACAACATCAAGACGCAGGGGCTAAAATCCATCATCTGGCGAGCAATACTACCAGTAAAATCCTCTCGAAGAGCATTAGCAAAGATGGAGGGAGAGGTTCCTACCGCGGTATGGTCACTGTATCCCCAAAGGCTGAGAACTGCAAGGTCAACGTTGTCTGTGATGCACTACTCCTCGATGAAGAAAGCCGTTCTGATACCTACCCTACTATGGAAGTTGGAAACTCGGGCGCCCGCTGTGAGCATGAAGCCTCAGTCAGCAAAGTTAGTGATGACCAACTGTTCTACCTCATGAGCCGAGGCCACACTGAAGAAGAAGCATTGGCGCTAATTGTGAATGGTTTCTTTGAGCCCTTTACCCGCGAACTACCTATGGAGTATGCCGTGGAACTCAACCAGTTAATGGCGCTTGAAATGGAAGGCAGCATTGGTTGAGGGATCAGTATGAATGTAGCCTATTCAGAAAACTCGGACACGGATCGAGCAGCGCATATATGGCGCTACACACCATGGAAAAAGGCACACCCTACTGGTAAAATAAGCCAAATCCCAACTGCTGAGCCCCCTGTAATTTCCCTGTCCATGAGCGATGGTAGCGAGGTGCCTGCAGGCATCCGTGTAGAAGAAGCGACCAAAGACGACTTGGCACGCCTAGGTCACGACCTAGATTTTGGCGATGGTACAGCTGCTCCAACATTCATAGCTGAGATTGCTCCACAAATCCATGTCCTCCGTGTAGATGCTAAAACAACCGCAAAATCTCCAGTTATCCTCTCTGTCAAAACAACTGGCTCAACCTGTGCCTGTCGACTCCTAATCGATATATGCGAACGTGTAGAGATTGAACTAATCACTGTGCTTGAAGGAGATGCCGAATGGTTTGGTTTCCTTCGCGAGGGAGCATTTGGCCAAGCTTCGATTGTTAACGATGTGGTCGTACACGTTACTGGGAATCGACTCCTTCGATGCGATTCAATATGTTCGAATCGCGATGCTCAAATCCGAGCAGGGACCGTGAATGCGGCATCATCACAAGCAAAAGTCGATGTCCGCCACTGGCTTCCTGAGCCAGGTGCTTCACTCCAAGTCAATGGTTCAATCCTTGCATCCCGTAAAGATCACCTAGATTCCCATGTCGAAATATTGCACTCAGGTAAGCAAACCTTCAGCCGACTTGAATGGCATACTGCCGCTAGTGGTGAAAGTGTGACCACAGGCACTGGGATGCTGCGCATCGATGCTGGAGCAAAGGGAGGAGATGCAGGTCAGCTATTCCACAATCTACTCCTCTCTGATAAGGCAAAAGCGAATTCGATTCCTGAACTAGAAGTGATGGAAAGCGAAGTTGTAGGCTGTGGACATGGAACAGCAAACGGACCATTGGATGAGTATCAGATGTTCTACCTCAATGCACGGGGATTCGATGAAGAACAAGCACGTGCAGCATTAATTGCCGCATTTCTGAATGCCCCACTCTCAAACATGGGTTCTGAATCTCTCCATGGCTGGCTAATCAACCGTATCGAGAGTCACCTATCTGGTCTCTGATCAAAGCACGGATTGAATACAAGGCACATCTTCCGGTTACCATGGCCCTCGATTTGGATTCAATTCGGGCCGATTTTCCTATCCTCAGTCGACGACTAGAAGGAGAGCGACAACTTGTCTATCTTGATAACGCAGCAACTACACAGAAACCGCAGGTTGTAATTGATGCAATGAACGACTACTACGCAAATACAAACGCGAATGTTCACCGTGCAGTACACACACTTGCAGGTGAAGCAACAGAAGGTTACGAAGCTTCCCGAACAGGTATAGCTTCGTATTTCGGCGCACCACGCGATAATCTAATTTTCACAAGTGGGACAACTGAGGCAATCAATCTCGTTGCATACGGTTGGGCTAGAGCGAATCTCGGCAAAGGAGATGTTGTCCTAACCACAGAAATGGAGCATCACGCTGATATCGTCCCATGGCAGATTCTGTCAAAGGAATGTGGAATTGAAATTCGCTACGTACCTCTCAATCGAGAGACGATGACACTTGACATGGAAGCCTTCGAAATTGCTGTCGAAGATGCATCCCTCGTTTGTGTAGTCCACACCTCAAATGTACTTGGTGTCCGTAACGATGTGGAACGCATCATCAAACTCTCAAAATTGCATGGCAGAAATGGGAAAGGTGCTCACGTGATGCTAGATGCGGCCCAAGCCGCACCTCACGAACGGATTTGTTTTCCCGAACTAGGTTGTGATTTTCTTGCACTAAGCGCCCACAAAATGGGGGGGCCTACAGGTATTGGTGCACTATTCACTACAACAGAAATAATGGAGACAATGAAACCCTTCATCTCTGGTGGCGATATGATTGAGACAGTTACATTGGAGGGATCAACATACCAAAAAGGACCACATAAGTTCGAGGCTGGAACCCCAAGGATTGCGGAAGCTTTCGGTTGGCATGCAGCAGTGCAGTGGCTTGACCAATACAACATGAAGGAAGTTCATGCGCATGTCTCTAATCTTGCACGTTGGACTGCAGAACAGATGGAAAATATCCCTGGGATTCACATCTATGGCCGACACGACCTTGAAACCACAAGTGGAGTTGTTTCATTCCTTCACGAAAATATTCATGCCGAAGATTTAGCCCACTTGATGGATGCAGGTGGATTTGCAGTCCGGACTGGGCATCATTGCGCTCAACCTCTAATGGAGGCTCTGGGCGTCTCAAGTACAGCTAGAGCGTCTTTTTGGATTTACAATACCAAGGAGGAAGCTGAAGCCTTCGTGAACCACCTCCGTGGAGTTGTTGATCGGTTCTCATGAGAGGTAATCTGAGATGAATGAATGGCCAGCAGCTCTTCAAGAGATAATCGAGGACTTCCGAGATTGCTTTGATAGGATGGAACGCTATGAGCTTCTCTTTGAATATGCGAAACGTATGCCTTACCCACTTCCTATCGAAGATTGGACCGAAGAGAATCGGGTCCAAGGCTGTCAATCAGAAGCACATGTTGAGTGCGTAATAGATGATGACGACAGATTTCACATTCACGGAGCAGCCGATGCACAATTAGTACAAGGCCTGATGGCAGTGCTTGCCATCGGCGTAGATGGACTATCCCCAAACGAAGTTGCACAATTAACACCTAAATTCGTTGATGAGATGGATGTCAAGGCGTCCTTGACACCATCGCGTGCAAACGGATTTCTCAACCTGTTTGAAATGATACGCGCCGAAGCAGAGAAGCATGCAAAGTAATCGAATTGCAAGAATTAAGGAGAAAAGATAGACATGAACTTTGAAGAATATGTGATGGAATCACTTCGCCCAGTTGAAGACCCAGAGATGAAAATTGGAGTCGTAGATCTTGGACTCATCTATGGTATTCGCATAGACGAGAAAGAGGAGGGGCCGCATGCGGAAATCGATATGACGCTAACATCCCCTGGTTGCCCAGCTGCACCTGAGATAATGGCTGCTGTACACCGAGCCGCCCTTGCTACAGAGGGAATTAATTCGGTCCACGTAAACCTTGTATGGAGTCCAAGATGGGACCCAAAGGTCCACGCATCTGAAGATGCTCAATTTGAGTTAGGCATTTTTTGACTAAGCACTAACACGCTCATTCAGAATCTTGAGGAGCCCTCGGAGTGTTACCTCGCTGACTCCGCATACCTTGCAGACCTCACTCTGAGTTCGATTAGATCCAACATCAGCCGAGGCTCGGTAAAGGAGAACCCCAGCGATTCCACTGGGCTTCTTACCCTGCCAAGCCAGATCATTCTTGGTCGCATCCCAGATTTCATGGGCTCGGCCCAGAGCTTTTGGTGGCAACTGTAGATCACTGTGGAACTTGTCGAGATATTCGATGGGGCCAGAAATGTGGTGAGCCCCGAGTTCACGTGCTACAAGACGAATAGTGCGCTTCAATTCCTTCAATTCAGTATCGGAACTCATGTCGAAACTTTTCCCAACATCCTCAATCCGACGAGGTATTTTCGCTTCACGTGTTGCAAGATAAACACAGGCTGCTGTAACTCCACGGATTGAGCGCCCTGTGACAAGACCCTTCTCTACTGCCTTACGATATAGACCACTAGCCTGATCCCTAAGTTGTGGGGATAGATCGCCTCTATCTCGAATAAATTGCATTGCCTTAGCAAGGTTTCGAGAACGACTATCACGAGTCTTTGAACGATGATCAATAGTCGCACGACGTCTCCAATCACGAACCTGACGGGAACTCATCCCATTCCTCTTTGCGATTCCAGACGCGAGATCACGTTTGTCGATTACCGTTGATAATCCCTTATCTGACAAAGAAACGGTGGTTGGAGCACCAACTCGAGAACGATCTGCTCCATCGCTATGGTTTACCCACTCAGCACCGGGATCAATCATATTCTGTTCCGCTACGAAACCACACACATTGCATGTAGTTTCACCACGCTGGACGTCTGTATCCCATTCGTTCGCACCACAAAGCTTGCAAGGATGAGATTGGCTATCAGTCCGCCTCTGCCTCTGACTGGGCCGAGGAGATGATACAAAGTTACCACCACGACTTGAGCTCTTAGCAGAAGATTTCTTTTGTTCGTTCTCAGGACCCATTGTCGCCACATCTTCCCAACTTGGGGTTGTATAGTTGCCTTGCACGATATATAAATCCCTGCTTTCATTGTTACACCGAATTACTACCCACACACACAGGATAGATTGATTGAGAACGTCACACTGGAAAGCACGTGGATGTCATTCGCCTCCCCGGTATTCACCATGACACGTCAATGACAATTCTTACCGATGATTGTGAAACAATCCTGATTGATACAGGCACAAGTTGGCACCAAGTCAATACCGAGGAAAGAATAAAATCAAAAATTGAGCATGATGATATCACGACTATTCTTCTTACCCATCGACACTACGATACAGCAGGGGCTGCGGCTCATCTTGCGAGCATATTTGATTCCACGATATATGCCCATGGAAATGCAATCAATCCTTTATGTTCGAATGACCAACTCACTACATGGGCTTCTCGTTTTGATTCAGATATGCCGCCTACCTCCGCGCAGGCAATTGAGGATGGATGGAAGAGTAAGATAGGAGATCTTGAGATTGAAGCGATTCATACACCGGGACACACTTCCTGTCACACCAGTTTTCTTCTGGAAGAACTTGGCATCCTAGTTACAGGTGATTTATTTCCAGCGGCTACGACGCCAGGAAGAACTGATTTTCCCACGGGAAACGTAGTACAAATGAGAGATTCAATTCAGAGGGTTCAAGCTCTTGATCTTGATACTCTAATCCCCTCGAGGGGTGAAACGATTCGAGGAAATGCGATTGAAGAATCGCTAACCAAACATCTAGATTTCTTTGATTCAATGATTGAGGCAAAAGGAGTGCTTCCAAAAGAATGGCCTGTACCTGTACCAACCTGTATGTGGTGGACTCCTGAACCTGAATGGTAAATCATACAGCGAAGATTGTCTGAATTTTTCTTCGGCTGTCTGAAGATTCTAACGGGATACGAATCGTTCGCCATCCTGATGTTGCAGAAAGATGACCTTCGTTGAAAAGTAGGCTTTGACAACATGCGTTGATGTTGGCAATATTTCGGATAAAATCTGGCTGAATAAGCGAACCCTCAACTGAGAGAATCTGACCTGATTCAGTCCCAAGAAATGCAGAAACCCTAGATGATATCTGATTATCAGAGTGATTACAGATGTGAATGGCAGTTACCGGATTAACACCTGATGACCATCTTGCTAAGATGCGCCCTTTAGGCCAGCATATAACGAAGACATCTCCATTCTCGCATCCTATCACTATACGAAGAATACGATTCTTGCAATCCGTAATCTTCGCCATTGAGGTAGGTTTGAAATCGGTTTCTAAATCATGAAAAGGCCAATCATTAATCGAAAAATTTGATCTACGCTTCTTCCTTCGAGAAAGAAGATTATCATTGATCTGAATGCTTGTGTATGCCATAGACATGGTTTCTACTCAACGATGTCCGCATATCAATGAGAATCCGAGAGAGAGAACTGAAAGTGAAACTATCAATACTGATCTGGCTCATCCTTCTTTGCCTTCTTCCACTCACGGTAGCAAGGGCGACAAATACGTACTCGGCGTGCATCACGTTTGAGGCCATCTTCTCCCCATACATCGATTGCATTATCGATAGCTATGGAACGCCCACCGAACCTTTTGTCAGCCCAGTTATTGCAACCAGAAACGTCGCAGGGAACCTCGCCCTCTTCACTATCGTCGTCCTTAGCTTCATCCTTGGGCTTTCGGTTAACACGAGCACGCTTCTTGAAGCCCATGAGAATCTTGATTCACGGGTGAAAGATGAACCTTATCCTACTGAACACGACGTTCAATGGACGCTTCTCTATCGGGACCAACGCCAACACTGGACACAGGAACTCCAAGAAGTCGCTCTACGGTCTCGATATATGTCTGCGCAGCTTCTGGAAGAACTTCGTAACCCCTACCAGTTGCTTGAGCCTCACGAGCGATTTTGAGCCACTCGTCCAGATTAAGTGAGGGAAATCCAGGAAGAGAGAGTGTTACCGGTTCGGCACGATCTAACATTGAAAGATCGGCGGGGAACTCATGTATTTCCGCATTATCAACACGATAGCCTACTACAATTTCCAATTCCTCTAAGCCTCCGAGAACATCTAACTTTGTCAGAACAACCTCATCAAATCCGTTGATTCTCATCGCATGACGAAGCGGAACTATGTCTAGCCAACCACATCGTCGCGGACGACCAGTTGTTGTTCCAAATTCATGACCCACGGTTCCGAGATGAGTGCCAACTTCGTCATCAAGTTCAGCCGGGAATGGACCATGCCCCACTCGAGTCGTATATGCCTTCACTACACCTATCGTACGCTCAACATGCCCTGGGTGAATTCCTGCCCCATGTGTGGCATTAGCTCGGCTCGTTACAGATGATGTCACAAAGGGATACGTGCCTTGCGAAATATCAAGGAGAGCGCCTTGAGCGCCCTCAAGCAGAATGTTCTCACCTCTTTCAAGCGCATGGTGAACAAGTAATCCTGTGGGACGAACAGCTCGCCCAAATCTATCTTGAATCCATTCAAGATCTGCACTTAATGTATCATCAGTAACTGATGGATCAAGTCCTGCCGCAGAAAGTCGTCCATTCATTCGAACAACAATTTTCTGGATTTGATTTTCATCGGAGAGAACATTGGAAATATCGACAAAACGGATACCAACGCGTTCGATGGCGTCTCCATAAGTTGGGCCAATACCTCGTCCAGTAGTACCAATTTGCTTGTCTGCTCCGTCAAGTATACGGTGGTAAGGGAGAGTGATATGAGCACGCTCAGAGATGAAAAGACGTTCACCCTCTGGACGTTCACCTCCAAACTCAAACCATCGATCAAGTTCATCCTCTAACTTCCATGGATCGATAACCATCCCAGCACCAAGGACTAGATTACAATGACTGTATGTGATACCGCTCGGCAAGTGATGAAATGCGAGTTTGCGATCACCGATAACAATCGTGTGACCTGCATTAGAACCGCCTTGAAATCGAACAACCCAATCCGCTTCCGAAGCTAACTGATCTACCAACTTACCTTTACCCTCATCTCCCCACTGAGCACCAAGTACAATCGTCGCAGGCATACCAGAGAGCCAGCGAGAGAGGCCTTTCAACTCTCCTTTGCTACTTGGAGACAACATTCCACCGTTCCGATGCGGTTATGAAGGGTGCATCGGTCCACCGGCTCATGGCCCGATTCCCTGAGGCGGAAAAGCGCAACCTACACAAGTGGGTCTGCATGCGCTGCTCGGCTACCCACCGTGGCCGTAAACCACGTCCTTGTCGAAAGTGTGGATACAAGAATCTTCGACCTAAGATTGTTGAGAAGAAGCAGCGCTGATTCTTCTCAACTATCCAATTTTAGATTGAGAATATCTCTGAGGCATCGCACAGTTCGCCACGCATCATCCTGTATTTCCCCCTCAGGATTGTAATGCACTCCTCGCCAACCAACATTCTGAGCCCCGATTATATCACTGCCAAAACTATCGCCAATCATGACAATATTTTCACCCGGATCAAGACCTGCAAGTCGTGCCGTTTCGAGGAAAGCATTTGCATGTGGCTTCTTAGTACCAAGTTGTTCACTGGTATACATCGCTTCAAAAAAATGAGATAAACCACAGCGTTCGAGCTTAATCCTTTGAACCTCCTCAAATCCATTAGTAAGTATCCACATTCGATGGCCTCGCTCTGAAAGTTCAGATAACAATTCCTCCGACCCTTCGATAAGTCTCGTCTGAAGAGGGGATACATCGACATAGTGTGCGCCTAAGGATGCTGCAAGTTCAGTGTCATTGAATCCTAATGATTCCAATGTTCTTCGAAATCGCTCAGTGCGTAGTGTTGCCTTGTCAATCTCGCCATTCCGATACAATGCCCAACATCGTTCATTAGCCACTTCGAAGGAATTAATCCACAATTCGACATTCTCGATACCAATTGTATCTAGTCGAAACGCATCAAAACCCTCGATAAGGGACATTCTGGAATTAGTTGCAAAGTCCCACAGAGTGTGATCAAGATCGAAAATTAGGGGCGCAGGATATTGGTCCAACCCACCCCTTTCAAAGGACATGATGAACGACCAATCGCCTCAGTGACCTTGGACTTCTTTGAGCAGAGCCTCAATGGCCGTCTGAATCTGGAGACATAGGGGACCGTAGTGATGGGGGAGATTAGCATCGTTGTAGATTTCGTCTAATTTACTGGCAGTCATACCCAGTCGAATGTCAAGTTCCTTGCGCTCGTTGAGCAACCATTCAGTTGTTGCCTCATTGGCAGCACGGCGAATATTTCGAGGGACCTGGCTATCCTGTAATTGTTCAAGCACGGTGGCAATCTGCTGAATCCGGGTATTGACGTCGCTCATAGGGAACAAACCTCCTTCGGGGACATTCTTGACGTGGACGACGACCGATTTTAAGTCCATTGCCTACGGATGCATAGAACGATATGGAAGCACCGACGCCAGATCAATGGACCGCATTACTCCGTTGTTTCATCCTCATCCTATGTATGGCTGGAGCCGCTCTAATGGACCATTGGCAACGCCGAGTTCCTAACGACTGGTGGATTAGGTGGGGTTTAGCCATCGGTTTTCTACTATTAGTAGAGGTAGTTCTGCTTGAAGCAGATTTTGCCCTTATTCTTGGGACACTAGGTATCCTCGCATGGTGCTCTGCATCAGTAATAGGCACCCCATCTGTTAACGATATCCAAAATGGTTCAAAAATTGATTTATTTGTCGCCATCTGGTACCTATTAGGCATCGTCGGAGCCGGAATGTCACTATACCTACATGGCGCCAATGCTCTCTGGTCAATCAATCTCGCTGTAGATGCGCCTATGTTCCACCTCACGGACTTGGCAGCGATTGAAATCGCAGAAAAACGTGGCCGACTTTTGCTGCACCTCATTGGACTCATCATCGGAATCGGATTCATCGAAATTGCTTGGCGTGCACGATTATTGCATGGCGGAGCAGATGCGAAAGCGATGGTTGTCATTGCACTTGCCATCCCATGGTGGATAGGTATTGGTCCATTAGGCGAAACTACTGCCGTCCCTCCAGTCATTTCTGTTCTAATCTGGTCCGCGTTGGCATTCCTCATCCTACCTTTCATCACAATAATTCGAAATCTCCGTATGGGGCACAATGGTCCATTGAGAATGATTTGGCATGCAGAACGTTGGGAGCTCAATCAGATCCCAGGACATCATGTATGGATTCTAAGCGAGATTGTTGAAACTGCAGATGGAGAAAGAAAAGTGCGTGAACGTATGCGACCCCGCCGCAAGAGAGTTAATCGTGAAGATCTTGCGGCACACATTGAACAATTGAAGGATGCAGGAGAAACATCTGCATGGATTACCAAGAAACATCCTTTCCTAGTTTACGTCCTACCTGCTATTCCACTTGCCCTTATTTTCGGAGACCCTGTTGCTACTGCCCTACACATCTGGGGGATGTAGTTACGCGAGGCGAGTATCTGGGACTGACGTAAGTTTGTCAACAACCTTTGAGAGGCGATCAACAAGACTGGCCTTCTCATCACTCTGTATCAGCGCATGCTCGAGAACTTCATCCAATGAATCAACAGGCACAACTTCAACCATGTTGCTAAACTTCTCATCAATGAGAACATCTTGCATATTAGTGCGTGGCACTATGATTTTCTTAATACCGGACTTCGCTGCTGCTTCAATCTTAGCGGTTACTCCACCTATTGGTAGCACCTCTCCCCGAACGCTAAGACTGCCAGTCATAGCAAGATTCTGATCGATTGGTAACTCTTCGAAAGCGCTAATGATTGCTGTAGCCATCGTGATACTTGCACTATCACCGTCGACGCCGTGAGTTCCAGGGAACTGGACGTGGATATCATAATCTGCGATATCCTTGCCAGTGAGTTTCTTGACAACGGCATTGATGTTAGTCACACTCTCTTTAGCGAGATCAGAAAGACCACCTGTTGCGTAAACAGCACCGTTACGCCCCTGAGCCGGTGTGACCAAAGCCTCGACAGGTAGCACAATACCTGAGAAATCCGATAGGCCTGAATCGGCACCTAGGACAGCGAGACCATTGACTCGCCCGACTCGAGCGCCTCGATTAACGAGTAAGGAGTACTCATTCTGCCGCTCAATATATCGGTCAGCGATTTGTTGTTCGAGCGGTTTTGCGATAATCCGAGCACGTGCGATATGCTCAGGTCTAACGATGGGGGCTTCTTCCTCTGCGGCTAAATCTCCTGCAACACGGACTAATCCACCAAGTTCACGAAGGCGAAGGGTGAGCTTTCCGCGACGTCCAGCACGTCGCTGAGATTCCTTGAGAATTAGAGCGACTGCAGCGCGATTGAAATGAGGAATGGGCTTGCCAGACTTCTTGTTCATCTCATTTCGAACTTCTTGGGATATGAATCGAATAAGGCGTCTACGATTACTGTCGGTGTCATCCATTGTCGTGTTAACATAGACCTCGTAGCCATAGCCACGAATTCGACTACGAAGCGCTGGGTGCATACGTTCCATAGAATCCAAATTTCCTGCTGCGACAAGGATGAAGTCAGAAGGAACGGGTTCAGTCTTAGTTAGAGCACCACTACTACGTTCACTACGGCCGGAGATGGGCAAAGCCTTCTCCTGCATCGCTGTGAGAAGCGCCTGTTGCTCCTCCATCCTAAGCATGTTGATTTCATCGATGTATAGCACACCGTAATGCGCACGATGAATTGAACCAGGCTCAACACGCTCATGAGCAGGGGTAGCAAGGTCTGCACCTGACTGAAACGGATCGTGCCGCACGTCGCCTAGTAAGGCTCCAGCAAGAGCTCCGGTGGCATCTACGAAGGGTACATCTTCGCCACGCTCGTGCTTCACAAGTAGTTTCGGGATGTTATTCTCATCCGCTGCAGTGAGACGAGAACGAAGGAAGAAATATCCGAATACTAGAATGAAGCCACCGAATAACAGAGTCAAAATTTCACCTGTAGAAATAGTAGATGCGATGAGTATTGCTCCAACGAAGATTGCGATGAAAAGAAGTGTCTTGTTTGTCCGCTCTCTCTGTTGACGAATCGCAGCCTTTCTCTCCTTTATGATGCGTTCACCACGTCCTGCAGGGACAGTACGCACCTTGGGTTCATTTTCATCCTCCTGATTTCGATAGACAAGGATATCCTCCATCTGCTCTTTAGGAAGGAACTCCGTCATAGATCGTGCAAGCATGGATTTACCAGTCCCTGGATCACCCATGAGAATCACATGACGACGTTGCTCTGCCGCCTTACGAACAACAATACTTGCTGCATCCTGTCCAATGACCTGATCAACCAAACGATTTGGTAGTGGTACATCCTCAGTTGTCAGGAATTCCTTGTCACCAAGTTTCAGGTCATCTACCCACTTTTCTACAGGAACTGAGCAGATTTCCTCCTTCTGAGTCAAGACGTCACCTTCGGCCCAGTCACCAACATCTGGGGTTTCTTCGGATACAGGAAGAGAGCCATCCTCCAAATCCATTGAATCATCACCCTCCATCATCGACACACTCCGCGTAGCGTTGTTTCGTTTGAATGGTGTTCGGCCTCATTCTTGAAGGTGCGGACGGAGCCATAGAGCCTTCAATCACAGATTACATTCACATTCGGGTGAAGGACCCATCAGCATTCATTCGCCACTGACTGTGATCTAATGCCACATAGATTGTCGAACCGGCTGCATCATGAGTATATGATCCACCACCTGGAAGGCCCGTGTAATCTGAAACGTGTGTTGCTGCAGCCATCGGTTGTTGGAATATTGCATCTGCACCACCATACATCGAGTTCGCAACCATGTCTGTGGATGGAACTGCCATACTCCAATCGACTGCTTCAGGGTGATTTGAACGGCCTCGCATCACAGTGATTAAGCCAAGCCCAATTGCACCAAACAAAAATACTGCAACGATCAGAATTGCAGGCAATGGTATGGTGGAACCAACCGATGCACTATCCGCTTCGAACTTTGCTGCATCATTAGGGAAGGCATCAGCATTGTCGCCTACACCGTCACCATCAGTATCAATAGATTCTGCTGGGTCATTGGGGAAAGCATCTTCTGAATCTTCAACCCCATCGCTATCGGAATCAATGATGACCTTCTCGGCAGCAAACACACTGTAGGACTTCGTACTCTTATGCTCGAATCCATCAATATCGGTTGCAATAACATCGAGTTTGACCTCGTCGCCTGTTCGTAGTCCTTCGCTGTATACTGACTGTAAGACAAAGGCCTCGTCAAATCCAGGTGCTAGACCTTGACTGTGACAAGTACCCATGATACTGTTGCAAATCTGCCAAGTAAGAGCGATTTCCTCAAAATTCACTGAGCCGGTATAGGATACGATGTAGGTAGGATGGGTGCCATACTCCATGTTGTCGTATTCAGCCTGAAGATCTCCACCTTGTCCTTCATCCCAAATCATCGGAAGATCACCAATGACTTCCACAGAGAACTGATACTGATTGATAGCACCGGATGGATCTGAAACACGCACCTGGACAATTTGCATGCCAGACTCTGTCCATTTCATTTCGTATACCCCAATGGCTACTGGGTTCACGGAACCTGGCTCTGCACCAGTTATCGTAGTGAAGATATCCTCTTGAGCATCGTCAACGTCGGAGACATAGTCGGCGACATTGAGAGTGTAGGTCTCGTCCACCTTGATACGAAGACCCTCAAGACTTGTGACATCGAATACAGGGGCGTCATTGAGTGCACGAATAATGACTGCTAGAGTCGTATCTGTACTCTGAGTTGCATCACTAGCCCGAAGCGTGATGAGGACGGTTCCGGTAACATCACTATCTACAGTCGCGATGTTAATCGTTTGATCAACAATCTCAGCAGAGATGTGATTTGCCGGTTCGACACTGACCACATGAACACCTAGAGCCTGAATATCCGCATTAGAAACAGTCTCCCCAGAATCATCGGTATCAGAGAGATATTGTGTCAGAGAAACAGCTACTGAACCACCTTCATCGATTGTCTGGGCCGGGATAGAACTCCATGTCGGAGCACCATTTGGAATGACAGTGAAGAAAACAGTGCCAGTATTGATGTCTTCACCATCACCAATAGTCACTTGGATGCCCTGATCACGAATGTTGCCTTGTGCATCACGGTCTACTGAATCAAAGAGAACGTCCATCTCCATCGAGTTTGAATCCCATGCAATGAAGTTCGGTGACGTACTCGTAACTGTCAACTGATTCAGAGGCGTCTCAGCGTCACTGATGATTCCAACCATCGAGACAGATTCTGACATATCCACCTTCACAATAGGCACTCCTGAGAAATCCTGACTGCTTGAAGTGAGAACAGTTGGGAGGCCGTTTAGTAGAGAGAACGCATCTTCAGTGAGGAGCCAATCAGAGACCTGATTTCGAGAATCAGTCCAGCTGGTTCGAATATCATAATCGCCACTCCCTGCAACGACTGGAGGCGTGACTGAAGCGATAAAGCGAGCATTACTACCCTCACCTACTGGTCCAGAACCAACAGAAACCCACGAAGATTCCCAATCTAGAGATTCTGAATGCTTGACTTCCATAAGAGGTGTCATTGAATTCAAATCATCGACCGCATCATTCGGGATTGCTGTCAAATCGAAATCTAGGCTTCCACCACGAGAGATGGTAGTGCTGACGCCGTTGGCAACAGGCATTACCGCAGTAGGTGCAGCATCATGGGCAATCGTGTCATCCATGACATTGTTCGCACCATTTCCATCTTGGACTGTGATGCGGGCGCGGAAACGAGTCAGGCCGTTATTTTCGATAGTTTCTGAAGTGGAATCCCAAGTTGTAGTAAATGATTGAGTAGAACCAACACCAAGCGACTGGATACTCATTGTGTCAATGAGAGATTCCTGAACTCCATCTACCTTGTAGATCGAAATGGACTCTCCATTATTCGCGGAGTAAATATCAACGCCGACATTCTTGATTGTGACATCGATACCAACCTCGTCGCCAGCAATAATACCATCGAAGCCACCATTGTTCTCGACAGTCATCGTGTCAATCTTCACATCGATTGCAGGTTGCATGGTGCTGTCAGTAGCAGCGTAGACATTGGCATTGTATGAGTTGGCGCTCCATGTGGAGTAAAGTGCTGCAACGGTATTGAAGTTCGACATACCACCGCCAACTAGGCTAATTGGGACATTTGTCCATGTCGTAGTAGTCCATTGTCCAGAAGTAATTGAAATCGTATTGAATCCTGTACCGCCATTAACAGTACCACTGTTGCTGGAATAACCATTGTTGTTGAGGAGCCAAGCTTCCCAGCAATTGCCTCCCTTGCTTCCATCATTGTAAACATGGGAGTTGCAAACCTCTTCAGTAACTGCAGCATACAAGATTAGATTGGAAGCAGGTGTACCTGAACCTACGTAGGTGGCAGAGACCGAAATATCTGCTGTACCGTCACCATTGTCGATTTGACTGATGGTCATCCCGTAATCTGCTGCTGTTGAATGCATCTGGCCACCGCTGGAAATGTAACTATCGTAGCAAGTGTTAGATCCACAACCTGATTGCTTCTGCTTGTCACCGAAGACCACTTTTGGAGCCCCACTTGATTCTTGAAGGTGGTTCACACCATAGATTGGTGCGATATTACCGGACTCTGCATCTGCTGTGTTTCCATAAGAAGCAGAATGATAGGAGATGTAGACGAACTTGTCTGGCAAGGAATTCTTCGCCTGCTTTAGAGCCGGGCTACCGTAATTGTAGCAATATGGACAATTGTCTGATGTCAGATACTGCGCAAACACTGTATGACCAGGATCACTTGGAGCATTCAAAACCGCAGGCTCCTCGGCTAAAGGCGCAGCAGGTTCCTGAATCTCGAGGGGAGAAACAAGCAGTGCCATGGTCATCGTAACCATAAGGAACGTAAGGGCAGTCGAGGTTACCTTCCGGTGGAACATGGAATTATTAATTCAATTCTGTGTATAAAATTTCGTGGCCCTTGTCCATTGTGACCTCAACCATTACAATGCGCGGTTTGAAGACCTCACGACCTCCGCAACGTCTGATGGCCCCCCCTAAACTGGTCCTCCTTCGCGAGGCAAACGGGAAGGTTTTCGCTATCGAGATGTCAGGTGGTGAAAGGCGGATTCGAGGAGTAGGGAGGATCGACCCTGAAACGACCCTAAAGGGACTCGAAATCGGCGACCGTATTACTATTGGGACAAAGGTGTTTACTCGCATTCATCCAGGTCTTCCAGAGCTCCGTACCTCTATGGCACGTAGGGCTCAGGTCATTACTCCGAAGGACGCAGGGCTACTAATCGCTTGGATGGGAATTGGGCAGGATGACCGCGTACTCGAAGCCGGATTCGGGTCAGGGGGACTCGCTATGCAACTGGCTAGAGTCTTAGGGCCGAATGGTCAGCTAATCTCCGTTGAAAGAAGAGATGATCACGCTGAAGTTGGCGAAGTGAATCTTCGACGATGTGAAGCAACATTCAGTGATATGTGTACATGGACGCTAATCCATGGAGACGTGTCTGAGGTAACTGACGAGATCCTTGAAATTGTGGAATATCTCGATGCGATAATCCTTGACATGCCAGAACCATGGCACGCAATACCCTCAGGATCGAATCTACTTCGAATCGGTGGGCGTCTCGCTTGTTATTGCCCATCCCCAGATCAATTAGCTAACTCGTGGAGCGCAGCAGAAGATGCGGGCCTTACTATCGAATGGGCAGGCGAGATGATTGAACGTCGTTGGACTCGTACTAAGCGAGGAGGAGTACGGCCAGGGAACACTCCAATTGGACATACTGCTTTCCTTCTAATCGCAGTGAAGGCTCCAGATGAAGAAGAGTGAATTACTCTACAACACGAACTATCTCTGAACAAGATGGGCATCTGAACCGGAATGGAGGTGTCTTTCCTTCGGGTACTTTGGCTCGAGTGTCACAGAACGGGCAAGATACAGCGCCATCTGGACCCGGTCGAACTTCACCCTCCTCAAGCGGATCTTCCTCGATGAGAGGCTCACTCTCAGATTCAGCATTGATTGCTTCGATACGAGCATCTGCACGAGCCTCGGCCTCAGCAACTTTCTCTACTGAACGACGGCGTGTGGAACGTAGAATTTGTATCAGAAGCATGGTAAGAACATAACCACCCAACAAGACGAAGATGCTGGTCATATTATCCATCTCAGCGCCGAATGGAAGAGAAATCCCTGTTGGAGGCACGGGCTCATCTTCAATGAATAGAGAAAGTGGAGCCAACGATACTTCCCCTACCCCACCGTTCTCTGAAGCAGTGAGGACAACATCATATGTGCCC
Organism: Methanobacteriota archaeon; assembly: GCA_002712285.1. Lineage (GTDB taxonomy): Archaea > Thermoplasmatota > Poseidoniia > Poseidoniales > Thalassarchaeaceae > MGIIb-N2. Next base: position 4,974 of record PATC01000040.1, on the reverse strand, counting down.
TGAGGTAACCCATTACTGACAAAATTCAGCTCCATTGTAACACCTTCACCAGGGGCGAGATTGTAGAGGGGCACTGAAGAGCCAGTTGACGCTACATTCCAAGTCTTGACAAGACCATTATTGACAGAATCACCTGAGAGAATCAGAATCCCACTCCGGTTTGTATTTCCAGTATTCTCCACTTTGATTAGCATAGTCAAGGACTCACCATTCCTAACAATAAGTCCTCCATCGTTGAGTAGAACAAAATCGAGTAGTAATGCACCATTTGCTCCAAATGCTTCAGGAAGAGTGACTTGACTCGTAGCAGAAGTAACCTCAGTAGGGAGGTCTACTGGACGGACATCAACAATTACATCATGCAGTCCGGCGATTGTTCCAGTCGGAGCGGAACAGTAGATTACAACTTCCAATGAGGATGCTGCAGGGACACTAAGTGCAGAGTTTTGGAGAGCGCATTCAAGGTCTGAAGTCACCTCAAGACGATAATCTAAAGCTCGATCCGTCGGGTTAAAGACGATAGCAGAAAGGCTCTCGACTTCATCATCCATAACCAATGCCGATGGTGTTACAGTTAGAGTTGCAGCAAGAGAACCGGAGATCGTTTCAAAAGACACTGTAGAGGAATAATCTGGCCCTGATGATGCTGACGCTGAAACTACAATAGTACCAAGAGCCGAACCCTTTACGCTCAGTTCTATTTCAGTAGACTGGCCTACTCCAAGTGTCACAATACTTTGGGACAACTCTGTCTGTAATCCATTAGGTGACTGGATGATAGATATCTCAAACACACCTTGGGCATTGCCGCCGTTAGCAAGCGTGATGTCGACTGTCGTCCAAAGATCAGTAACCACAGGAATCTCTGAAACGCCTGATCCGATGAGTGGTTTGCCACGGGAATTTACCACCATAGAGACGCTTATTTGATCAGTTGCAGAAGTATCTCCTGTCGCGTCATCGGTTGAATCCGCTGTGTCTTGATGTAGGAAGTCAAGGTCAAGAGAAGTATCGATTGCGGATGATTCAACATCCGCCTCAAAGAGAACATGTAGAGTATGAACCTCTCCAGACGACACAGAGAATGTTTCAATCATTGGAGTGACTGTCATACCCGGTGGGGGAGTCGATGTCATGAACTCAACCATGTTTGTTGTTGTACCAAGATTTTGAATCTCAAATGACAAGGTGGTTGACTCACCAGGGTCCAGAGCAACCAAGGTACCATTGATTGCACTAACCGAAATATCTGTCCAATGAGGGTACACCACATTCACTGAAGCATTACTACTGCCAGCATCATCGATTACGATGGAAGTACCCGCACGATCAGTGGAGAATACCGGTTCAAACCACTCAGAATTGAGTGTCAATGACTGCACAGAATCAAACTCAACAAGAACAGGACGTGTCGTACCACGAGGAACATGAACCGTATCTGAAGTGAATGAAACCCCAGGTATGGTCGGCGCTGAGAGAGATACGTTGAGATCCTCGGTACCATTATTCGTTAGCAAATGTGTCTGCAATGTCGCAGTGCCACTCGGAAGTTGAACCGGACCTTGAGCTAACGCAGAAACAACTTGAACTCCTAGAGTAAGAGATTCGTCGACCACAATTGTATGCACCAATGTATGAGTGGTATCAGATTCCGATTCATGGATATCCAATGAAACAGTGCAGAAATCGCCTACATGACTCTGTGGTAGTATATCTAATCCTATGGACCATGTTGAATCAACATCAGCAACAGAGCTAATCGAATCGACTAGGCAGGCACCAACCGTAGAGATTGAACCAGGGACAATAGACGGGGAAATACCGTCAGTTCCAACATCTGTGAGAGCCATTGTGAGATTACCCGAATCACCGGGTAACCAAGCCTGTTCGCTAGTAAAATCCGACTCAAAGATATGTGTGCCATTGACGTCTATCACTAGAACTGTGCTAACCGAGAAGTTACCGAACGTACTCGCCGCATACAGACGAAGTCCATAGGCACCAGGGGCAGCGTTCTGAGGGACCTCGACATTTAGGTCAACAGTAGTCGTTGATCCTGAGGAGAGGTTTCGAACCACGGGATCATCCCAATGTACGGCCCATGATGAAGCATCCAATCCTGTCACGGGAGTGTTGCGAGCCATACCCATCGACGTCCCACTTCCTGAACCAGTCTCCCAAGGATAGGATAGATGCGAAGTCTCGTTGAATACGGTGGCATCTGCCGCCTGTTGAAGTTCAAGTTTTAGCGCTGCAGGAAGAGATACTGAGTCGTTGAACCCAACAGTTGTCTGGCCTGATGTAGTCGCTGCAATTACAAGAGCCGCAAGATATGAACCTGCGAGGGATGGATGGCTCCCATCAGCGGAGTACAATGCACTGAAAGTCGCTCCTGAGGCAAGAGGGTTAGACCCATTCGCAACGATTCCATCATGGATATGAGCGAAAGCTAGCCCCACGGGCGCAATCCAAGCCTGTTGACCCTGTGCTGTGATATTGTCGAGGAAGTCAATGTAGCCGGCCTCTAAGCGATCCTGCATTTGAGTGAAGTTACCGTATATGGTAGGATTTGTGACATCACCATTGCGTCGACCCCAAGTCATCATCAAAACAACCTCAGAGGATTCATCTTCTACCGCATCTGCAAGATTGAGTGCCGCATCTCGACTTTCTATCCAATCAGAGTTTGATCTTGGAAATCCTGGAATTTGACTCTGGTCCTGTAGAATCACATAGTCCCAATCCACACTAGGGTCCCTAAGAGTCGTGTTCCAAGAATGAGCAGAAGTATTGACGTTACTCCAATGATCATCAAGTGTAAGACCTCCAGAGGTACGCGCAACCGCGTCGGTCACACCAAGGTCCTCGAGAATTGTATCGAGGGAATTCTGCTGAGTGTAACTATTCCCAAAGAGGAGTAGATTGTCAATACCAAGTGATGTACTGTTGCCATTTTCATTACCTGTCTCATTACCAGTTTCATTGTTGGTCTCGTTTCCAGTTTCGCTTCCCGTTGAATTTGAACTGTGATTAGCCCAAAATCCTCCAAGGTCTGGTTCCGCACCCACACTAAGGAGGATAGTATCCTGAACTGAACCAAAATTACTCACTTCAATGGGCATAACAAGCGTAGTATTTCCTTCAGTGGTTACCAAACCATTGTCCCCGACACCTGTGGCATCAATGTCAGGTAGATGCATCGTACCAACAGAGAGATGAAGTTCAATTGCAGAAGAGGCACCTGTTCGATTGACCCAAATCCACTGCACACCTGAATCTGAGCCATTAGCACCAGCACCTAATGATACAACAATATCGAGAGTATCAGTGCTGTAAGGATAGACCTGAGGCATACTAGTAGCTGTCAGATTAACTACCCATTCCAATCCTGCAGTTGAATCGCCTAACTCAATTGTGAAATCATAAATTGAACTAGCGTTGTTCTCAACGCTGAGTGTAACGTTTGTCGCCTGACCTGGCGTCAATATAACAAGGTCCTGATCGAGGTCTAGAAGAATGCTAGAATCAGCGGTTACCGTGCCAGCAAACGGCGTACATGAAACCATGAGCAGAAGCGCACACGCTAGGAACGGGCTGCGTCGCATCAGAGAAGGGACCGTCGCTTGCGCTATGAAGTCCACGTGAGGCCGGGCAGTACTAACAGCGTTCAGAGAACTCTCTGCATTGCGGCGATTCTAGCCTCATCAATCGCTTCCCAAGTGAACATACCATCGACTGGTTCGCGACCGAAATGTCCACCCGCTGAGGTAGAAGAGTAGATTGGATTGCGAAGTGCTAAATCACGGATAATGTGGCCCGGACGGAATGAGAATTGTTGGTCTACAAGTTGAGCGATTACCTCGTCACTCACTTTACCAGTTCCAAAGGTATCAACACGAATCCCCACAGGAGCGGCGACACCTATAGCATAGCCAAGTTGAATTTCGCATTCCCGAGCAAGTCCCGCAGCAACAACATGTTTAGCAGCCCATCGCGCAGCATAGGCAGCGGAACGATCGACTTTGGACGGGTCTTTACCTGAGAAAGCACCGCCACCATGGCGCCCACGACCACCATAAGTATCAACGATGATTTTGCGGCCTGTCAATCCTGCATCTGCGTAGGGCCCACCAGGATCGACAAAACGACCTGTGCCATTGACAGTGATTTGTGTTGCATTGTCAATAAGTTGTGAAGGAATTACGGGATTTATTACATGAGTTCGGATTTGATCCATGATGTAAGCTTGCTCTGCTTCCTCAGAGCCAAAATCTGCAACCATATCGCGATGTTGAATTGCTATGACGATGTGTGAACACCTCACAGGATTTCCATCAGAATCATGTTCGACTGTGACCTGGGACTTACCGTCAGGTCTAGACCAAGGTAGTGTTCCATCGACGCGACGTTCTGTGAGTGCCCGAGTCAATCCTTGAGAGAGTGCGATCGCAAGAGGCATCCAACGTCCCTTGTGGCCATCAAACAACTCTGTTTCATCACATGCATAACCAAACATGAGGCCTTGGTCACCAGCACCCTGATCGTCGATATCTTGTACTACGCCACGATTAATGTGAGTAGACTGACTTGTAATCAGAACCTGTACCTTGCAGGTATCATGAGACCCGGCATCCATACCAATCGCATGATCGGTGTAACCGATTGCAACTGCGGCTTCACGCGCTACTGCTTCAAAATCAGGGACTTGGGCCCCGTGTGCAAGCGTGACCTCGCCACCTAGAACGATGTGTGAACGTGACTCTTCTCCCTTGACAAGTGTCTCGACAGCAACTTTCGCATTTGGGTCTACAGTTAAGCAAGCATCGAGGATTGCATCTGAGATTGCATCACACAATTTGTCCGGATGACCCGAACTCACAGACTCCGATGTGAAGACCCAATGTCCATCCTTCATGCGCCACGGATTCAGACCCCTCTTTTCAACCGAACTGTTCGATTATGTGATTTCTGAAC